>JAZDIG010000177.1:0-3950 GCA_043805105.1 Candidatus Glassiibacteriota bacterium
GGGAAATCGCCGTCGTAGCAGATCATCACTCCGCTCTTGTGCCCCTTGACCGGGAATGTGACCAGCTCGTTGCCTGGCTCGTAGAAGGTCGGCTCGTGACGCAGCCCCTTGTCATTCCACCAGAGATGGGTCTTGCGGTAATTGGCGAGGACCCCCCTGGCGCCCACCAGGGTGGCGGCGATGTGGAACTTTACTCCGTCTCGCTCGGTCAGGCCCCAGAGCACCAGGGCCGGGCTTCCCGCCAGCAGCGACTGGAAAGCCCGGCTGGTCGGCCCGTCCGTTTCCTCGGCCAGCTCCTTCAGGTTCGCCACGTAGCCCACCAGCAGCTCCTCGTGGAAGAGGATGATGTCCGCACCTTTGGCCAGGGCCTGTTCGGCGAAGGCGAGGGCCTTGGCCCGGTTTTTCTCGACCGCTCCGGGCACGCTGTCCTGCTGCACCACCGCGATCCGGACCTTGCCCTCGGGAGCTTTATTTTCGGAGGGCCCGGCTGCGCTTTCCGGGGCGGGCCGCGCGCCGAGCGCGAGCACGCTCAAGCCTCCGGCGCCCGCCCTGATAAATCCCCGTCTCGATACTCTTTCTCTATGCATGGCTGCCTCCCGGAATTGTTCTCTGGGGACACGTACCTCAGCAGAAGGGGACGTTCCAGTCTCTCGAATTAACTTACACATCCCCCGGCAAAAGACAAGTGCTGAAAAGTTTTCCTGTAAAAAACGAGAGGGTCCGCCGATAACCGCGGACCCTCTTCATCCGAATCAGCCGATACAATTATCACCAGATGGGCTACCGGCCAGCCTGAATTCTCCAGCGTCTCACCCGGCCGCCTCGACCTCCGCGCGCGATACCCGGCGGCCGCCCTCCAGCGTGGAAGCGTAGGCCATGAACGCGGCAATCGAGGTGTCGCGGCAGCTCGCGGCGTCCATCACCGGCCTGGTGCCGTTGAGGATACAGTCGTAAAAATGCCTGAACTCCCTGGCGGTCGAAAGGTCGTAGTCGTTGTCGATTTCGAAGGTGATCACCTTGGCCGGGGTGTTGTTCGGGTTTTCACTTTCCTTGAGGGACTGGCCGAGCTGGATGGTAGTGAACTTATGCTGGATGCCGACCGAGTCGAGATGCCGGGCCTCTTTCTCCCAGTAAATCTTCACGGTGCCGCCGTTACTCTCCACCGTGCCGTGGGTGCCCAGCAGCTTCCATCCCGAGCCGTTGCTGGCGTTGGACAGGTGAGCGGTCCCTACTCCCAGGACTCCATCCTCCATCTCCCAGGCGCCCATGATACTGTCGTGGTTGTCCCGGCCATCCTTGTAGATCTGGACTTTGCCGTAGAAAGTGGCGTTCACCGGCATGGTTCCCAGCACCTCCCTCACCGCGTCTATCTCGTGAGTCACCACCTCGGTCAACAGGCCGCCGCAGTATTCCTTGTAGAGGCGCCAGTTGAGCACCCGTTCCCATTCAGCCGTAATATCGTCCCGCTTCCAGCTCTGGTTGCGGTCGAAATGAACGTAGAACTGGGTGATCCGACCCAGGGAGCCTTCGGCTACCAGGTCCTTGACCATCTTGAGGGATTCGGCCAGCCGGCCCTGGTAACCGACAAGGTAGACTTTGTCCGGGTGCTTTTGCACGGCGGCGAGCATCTGGTTCAGCTGTTTCATGTTCAAGCCCATGCTCTTTTCGCTCAGCACGTGCTTACCGGCCTCCAGCCCGGCGACACTCATCGGCACGTGCAGGAAAAGCGGCGTGGCCACGACTACCGCATCCACGTCTTTCTGTTCGAGGACTTTTTCCCAGTGCTCGTGAGTCCGGACCTTGTCGTTGCCGCAGAGCATTATCGCCTCGGCCAGATGCGGCGGATATATGTCGCACAGGTCGGTCACCAGTTTTTCCGTCTGGCCGGTGATGGCGGTCAGCATTTCGCAGGCCCGGCTGCCGGTGCCGAGGAAGCCCAGGTTAATCCGGCTGTTCACGTTCCGGCCGCTCAGGACCGCCGGCGCTCCGATTACCGAAATGCCCGCCACTCCGACAGCCGCGGCCGAACTTTCTTTGAGAAAGCTCCGCCTTGAAAGAGTTTTCCCGAATGTCTTTTCGCTCATGAGTCCTCCCCGGGTTATATGAAAGTCACTGCCTCAAATTTGAGCGGACATGAATCCTGAATAATCATCAGACAGATTCCGGCAGAATGAAGAGCCGGTCCTAATTTACCTGTTTGAGTTATCCGGTCAATACGAGTTTTTTCCGATTGCGTTAGTGAATTGCCTTTCTCAATTGGGAAAAGGATTGTTAGAATATCGATCCGAATCACCGGGAGGCCCGCCGGTCCCTCGGCCCGATCCATTGCTATTGGCTCGAATCTTCCGTATTTTGACTGCTTCGTCGAACGGTGTAGATTCGAATAAAGTTAAGTGGTAGATGGGTTGTTGATTGCTTCCGGCGTCCGGCCCGTTCCGGTTCGGCAATGTGTGGAGGGGTGAATAATGACCGAAGAGCTCGCGAGAATGCCCCAGGGCAGGGTGGTATCGATCGATGTGCTGCGCGGGTTCGACATGTTCTGGATTATCGGCGGGGCCGAATTTGTCAGGGCCGTGGTCGAATACGCGGACATACCCTGGCTGATGCCTCTCACCCGGCAGTTCTCCCATTCGGATTGGAATGGCTTCACCTTTTACGACCTCATTTTCCCGCTGTTCCTTTTTATCGTGGGCGTGAGCATGCCGTTTGCGATCAGCCGCCGGCTCGAGCGGGGGGACAGCCGCCGGCAGCTTTACCTCCACGTGTTCCAGCGCTTTGTCACCCTGCTTTTCCTCGGCTTCATCTACAACGGGCTGCTGGATTTCGATTTCAGCCACTTCCGCTACACGGGTGTGCTCCACCGGATCGCGGTCTGTTATCTGCTCACCGCCCTGATCGTCATGAATACCGGTATCCGGGGACAAGCCCTGACCGGCGTGGTGATCCTGCTATTCTACTGGGCGATAATGAAGCTGGTGCCGGTGCCGGGTTTCGGCGCAGGGGTCCTCACCCCCGAGGGTAACCTTTCCGCTTTTGCCGATCAGAGGCTGCTGCCGGGCGCGTTCTGCTGTTACAAGTACGGTGACAACGAGGGGATACTGAGCACGATTCCGGCGGTGGCCACCACCCTGATGGGGGTGCTGGCGGGGCACTGGCTGAGGACCGGGAACCCCGGCGCAGGCAAGGCGCTGAAACTGGCGGTCGCTGGCGGAGCGAGCCTGGTTCTGGCGCTGGTCTGGAGCCCGGCCTTCCCGATCAACAAGCTCGTCTGGACCAGCTCCTACGTGCTGTTCGCCGGCGGCTTGAGCCTGCTGCTGCTGGCGCTTTTTTATTGGATTATCGACGTGCGGGGATACCGCAAATGGACATTATTTTTCGTCGTGATCGGCCTGAACCCGATCACGATTTACGTTGTCCAGTCCCAGTTCGATTTCAACCTCGTCTCCAATATCTTCATCCGCGGCTTTATCGGCCACCTGGGGACGTTCAGGCCGGTAACCGAGACTGCCTGTTATATCCTGTTCGGCTGGCTATTCCTGTATTTCCTCTACAGGAAGAAGATCTTCCTGAAAGCCTGATACGGATTGGACCGGCCCGGGCATTAAAATCATGCACTCCGGGTTATCATTCCAGGATTTGGTGGGAAGGGGACTAAAGTCGATGAATAAAATTTTTGCTCTTTGCGCATTCGGCTTTTTAGCGTTCTCCTGCTGCGCCCCCGCGCCGCAAGCCCTCCAAAAGCCGCCGGACGTTTTCGAGACACTCGACCTGCACACCAGGTACAAGATGAAGATCTCCAATGACTGCTGCGCCGCTGCGGCCCTGGTCATGCGCGATGGAGCCCTCGTCTGCGAAAAGTATTTCGGTACTCTCGACCGGCGGCCGGATGCCGCGCCGGTGACAGCCGAATCGCGCTTTCCGCTTTATTCGATCTCCAAGGAATTCGGCGT
>JAZDIG010000178.1:0-9997 GCA_043805105.1 Candidatus Glassiibacteriota bacterium
CTTTTACGGCGACCGCTACATCCTGATCGGCGACAGCGCCGGCCTGGTGCGGCCGTTCAAGGGCAAGGGCATCAACATCGCCCTGTTGTCCGGCTATTTCGCCGCGCGCAACCTGATCCAGCGGGGCTGGACCCGCCAGGCGCAGTCCCAGATCGAAATCGATTTCGCCGAACAGATCGCCGACCTCTGGTACGGCCGCGCCGCCCGCTGGATGGCCAAAAGCCTCAGCCGCTTCTCCGCCATGGACCGGGTGATCGCCCTGGCCGAACACGACCAGGTGCTCAGGCAGGCCCTTTTCGACAGCGTTTCCGCGCACGACACCTACCGCAACATCCTGCGCCGGGTGATGGCCTCTCCGGCACGCCTGCTCAGGCTGGGCGCAGCGTTCGGCGCCCAGTTGGCAGGCGGAAGATTACCCAAAGAACGCCAGGCCGGCTGACCGGGCCGGGACAGAGGAGCGGGTGATGGCGCAGCCCTTGTGCGAATATTTCGGCGAATGCGGCGGATGCCTCTTCCAGAACGTCGATTACCCCGGCCAGGTGGAAAATAAGCGCCGGCAGCTCGTCAATGCCATCGGCTGCGACGACGTCCGGGTGTTCACCGACAAGGAATACTTCTACCGCACGCGGGTGGACATGGTGTTTCATCCCGGCGGGATCGGCTTCCGGCGCAAGGGCGTCTGGTACCAGACCGTGGACATCGGCCGCTGCGTGATCGCCAATGAACGGATCAACGAGCTGATCTCCGAAGTCCGGGATTACTTCCGGGAAGTCGATTACTTCCAGGTCCGGAAGAACTCCGGCACTTACCGCTATGCCGTGATCCGCGCCCCCGGCGCCGACAGCTCGATCGCGATCGTCCTCAACGCCGATTCCACCCGTCTCCTGCCTGCCCGCGAAAACATCACCCGCTTCGCCGGACTGACTTCCGCAAGCCACGTCGTCATCACCTACGTGCCCAGCCACACCGATATCAGCATTTCCGGAGATTACCTGACAGTGAAGGGTGGGGACGTGCTGACCGTGGAGATGCTGGGAAAGAAGTTCGGTTTCAACGTGCAGGGTTTTTTCCAGAACAACGACCGTATGGCGCTCTCGATGCAGGAGTACGTGGCCGGGCTGCTGACCGGTTACGACACCAAAAATAATCACCTGGTGGACCTCTACGGCGGAGTCGGCACGTTCGGGATAATCAACGCCCATTTGTTCCGCGAAGTGACCGTGATCGAAAGCTTCCCGGGTGCGGTCCAGTCCGCGCGGGAGAACGTGCGAGCCAATAGCGTGAAAAACGTGGCCGTGCTGGAGCTGGACGCCAAGAGGCTCAAGACCGTGTCTCTGGCCGGGCCGCTCACCGTGATCACCGACCCCCCGCGAAGTGGAATGAACCCCAAGACTATCACCGAACTGATCCGGCTTAGGCCGGAGCTATTGATCTACGTTTCCTGCAACGTCAAGCAGCTCGGCATCGACCTGGAAAAGTTCAAGGGCTACCGGGTGAAGTCCGCGGCTCTGTTTGATTTTTTCCCGCACACGCCGCACAGCGAGGCGGTGGTGGAGCTGGTGGCGGAGGGGTAGGGTGGGCCGGAGTGACTCGGATGGAGGGGGCGGTTCCATCTCCAGGCATTTGCCGGATTTAGTTTTCATTTCCAATTCATTTCCTGACGATAATTTTGTAAGTATATATTATATATGAAGTTGTAGATAAATTACGGTAGTTCATTTCTTATTCATTTCCAGTTCATATTGGCGGATGCAGGCCTTGCACACTCGCGGCCCGATAAAATCTGGCGACTTTCCAGAGGAGACTGCCTCACGCGGCCCCACTCCGCCGCCGGGCGGCGCAGGCGTCGCCCCTACATCAGATTAATCTAGGCGCGCGTGGGGGAAAACCTGTACGGGCGGGTTTGAAACCCGCCCCTACGCGGCAGTGGTTGACGGCCAGAGGTGTGTATTGGCTGGCAGGTTGATTGACTTGGCGGGGCCGAAAGAGTATTATTCTGGCAAAAGAGCGAATATAGCCGGGGTGGTGGAAACTGGTAGACACAAGGGACTTAAAATCCCTTGGAGCTTAGCTCCGTACGGGTTCGATTCCCGTCCCCGGCACCAGAATGAAGGCGCACTTTTACAGCAATTGAGCAAGGAAGTGCGCTTTTTTTCGTAAATCACCGTAGGGGCGGACCCATGTGTCCGCCCGTATTTAGGAAATTTCTCAATGGCAATTGGGCGCACACGTGGGTGCGCCCCTACATAAACACGGAGTAGAAAATATTTTGTGGTTAATCCCGGTTAAATAGTTTCACTCCTCCAAACCTCACCTCTCCCCAAAACTCTTGAATTCTCCCCCCGGCTTTACTACAAATTAGCGGTGCAGGCATCCCATAATCATATAGGACACGGGCCGTATCGAACCAAGACGAGGAGGCAGGCTTGAACGGCAAGGACAGCGTAAAGCGTGTTATCGGCCGCAGGGAGTTCATTGCCGGCGGCATTGCTGCGGCAGTGGGAGCCGGCCTGCCCGGCGGATCGGTACGGGGGAATGAAAGCGGCTTCCCGCCTTTCCCAGCAGCCGGCCTGCCCTCCCGCCAGTTCGGCAAGACCGGCAGCCGGATCACCCTGCTCACTTTCGGCGGAGGGCCCTGGGGCTACTTCGAGGAGAGCACGGCGCTCAAACTGCTGACCCAGGCCCTGGACAGCGGGATTAACTGCATAGACACAGCCTACGGCTACGGCCGCAGCGAGGAGTTTATCGGCAGGCTGATACCGGCCCGGCGCAAGGAAGTGCTGATCCACACCAAAATCGCCACCCGCGACCGCAAACAATGGTGGCAGCACCTCGAAACATCGCTTAAAAGACTCAACGTCTCCTATGTGGATTCGCTGATGATCCACCATCTGGAAGGCTGGGACGACCTGGAGAAACTGGAAGGCAAGGGCGGCCCGTTCGACCTGATGCAGCAGGCGAAAGAGCAGAAACTGGCTCGTTGGACCGGGGTTTCGGCCCACACCGACAGCCGGGTGCTCCTGGAAGCGGTCCGCCGGCACGGATTCGACCACGTGATGCTGCCGCTCAATGTGGCCACCAATGGATTCGCCGACCTGGGGTTCGAGGAAATCGTGCTGCCCGAGCTTGCCAGGAGGGGAGTCGCGGTCACGGCCATGAAAGCCCTGGGCACCGGCAACATAGTCAAGCAGTTCCCCGCCTTCGATTACATCACCTGCCTGCGCTACACTCTCAGCCTGCCCTCCGTAGCCACAGCCACGGTCACGATGCCGAACCTGCAGAACCTGCTGGACAATGTCGAGGCGGTGAGGAATTTCCAGCCGTTCACCCCAACGGAGATGGCGGAGCTCAAGAGGAAGGCCGAGGGCGAGCTGAAAACGTCTTTCCGGTCTTTCATGCAGAAGCATCTGGATGTCGGATAGAGCTGATTTGAGATTGGCACGGGCAGGGTCGAACCGGTCGAGTAGTTATCTGTCCCGGCCACAGCCTATCCTCTTGACTCCTCTCCTTTGCAGTAGTACCGTTGCCTGTAACCGTCCTTTTTTCGGCATAACCTCTTGTGTTATGACAAGTTGAGAATAAATTGCAAAATCCCCCTCGATCCCCCTTCTACGAAGGGGGAGGCGGCTCCCCCCCTTTGACAAAGGGGGGCCAAGGGGGATTTTGGCAACTTTACCTCCATTGAATATTCAATTTTTATTGCTAATTATGTATTACAACCACTGTAAAAAACCGCCGGGAGAGTGACATGCCCGCAGACCAGCAAAAAAAGCCGAACCTGATCGGCCGCCGGGAATTCCTGCACAAGGCCGCTGCCGGCGCCGCCGGACTGACTCTGATTTCCCGAAGACTGGGAGCCGCGCCGCCGAGCGATCGGATCGTGACGGCCCATATCGGGCTGGGGAGCATGGGCCGGGGCCACCTGCACTGGTTCGCCGCCTTCCCGGATGTCCAGGTCGCCGCCCTCTGCGACGTGGACGAGACCCGTCTGGCCGACCGCCTGAAAGAGCTGAAAGAGCTCAAGCCCGGGAGCAGGGCCGCAGCCTACAGTGATTTCCGCCGGGTGCTCGAGCGCCGGGATATCGACGTCATCACCTGCGCCACCCCGGACCACTGGCATGCGCTCGTGGCGATCTCGGCTTTCCAGGCGGGAAAAGACGTATATGGTGAAAAGCCGCTGTCCTATTGCCCGGAAGAAGGCCGGGTGATGCAGGAAACCCTCGAACGCCACGGCCGGGTCTTCCAGCTCGGCACCCAGATCCACGCCACGGAGAATTACCACCGGGTGGTGGAGCTGGTGCGCTCGGGCCGCCTGGGCCAAATCCACACGGTTCGTCTCTGGAAAACCGGCCGTTCGCCCGGCATGGGCTTTCCGCCGAACCGTAAGCCGCCCGCCACCCTGGACTGGGACATGTGGCTGGGCCCCGCCCGCTACCGGGAATACAACCCGGCGCTCTGCCCCGGAACTTTCCGCTACTTTCTGGATTTTTCCGGCGGCGTGTACCAGGATTTCTGGTGCCACATCGCGGACGTGGCTTTCTGGGCGCTGGAGCCGGGCGGCTTGAAGAGCGTATCGGCCAGGGGCGAGCCGCCCTGGGATGGGATCGCCGATGCGCCCGGCTGGATCGAGGTGGATTTCGCGTTCGAGGGGCTCGGCCTGCACTGGACCACCGACCCGCCGGACGTTCCCGGAGCGCAAGGCCGCTCGATCGGGGCCTGCTTCGAGGGGACCCGGGGGTCGCTGGTCTGCGATTACGACAGCCTGGAAGTCAGGCTGGACGGCGAGGTCCTGCCGGACATCCCGGAGGTGCCTAAAACCATTCCCCGTTCTCCCGGCCATCAGCGCAACTTCCTCGACTGCGTCAAGTCCCGCACTCAGCCGGAAAGCAACCTGCCCTACGTCCGCCGGATGACCCTGCCGATGCACCTGGGCCTGATCGCCTGGCGGCTGGGCCGGAAGCTCGAATGGGACAGCCAGGCCGAACGGTTCGTGGGAGACCCGGCCGCAGACTACCTGCTTTCCAGGCCGTACCGATCACCCTGGAAGCTTCAATAAGGAGCCTTGGCGATGAAACGAGTATTTGTCAATATCCTGCTGGCTTGCGTTCTCGCGCTATCGTGCGGCGGAAAGGCCGCTCCGGAAAAGGGCTTCGTTCCCCTGTTCAACGGCTCGGATCTCACCGGCTGGGAAAGGACGGAAGGCTTCCGGGTGAAAGGGGGATGTATCTATTCGACCGGAGAGAACGGCGGAAACATGTTCACCCGGGAAGATTTCGGCAATTACATCCTCCGGCTTGATTACATGCTCAGCACGGTAGGCAACAGCGGCGTGGTCGTCCGGGGTGACCCGGACAGCGCCTGGCAGACCGGCTTCGAGGTGCAGCTTCTGGCGCCCTGGACTCCCTATCGCGACGACCTCCACTGCACCGGCTCGCTTTACGGCCACGTGGCGGTAACCAACCGGCCGGATGAAACTACCGGAATCTGGCATTCCCTGGAGATTGTCTGCGACCGCAAGACTATTATCGTTTCAGCGGATGGACAAGCGGTTTCCTGGGCGGACATGGACCAGGTCGAGAGCCTGCAGGATAAAAATCTCAGGGGCAGGATCGGCCTGCAGGGCAACCATTCCGAGCCGAAGGAATGGGTGAAGATTCGGAATATGAGAATCCGGGACCTGGACAGAGAGCCGTCCTACGTGGCGCGCGGGTTCAGCCTGACCGACCCGCGCCTAAGGCGTGAAACCCACTCGGCAGCCGTGCGTCTGGGCCGGCCGCTGGTTCCCCTCCTGTGCGGTCTCATGGCCGGGCCCGATTCAACGGCTCCCTCGGCGGCCAGGCAGGCCCTGTTTTCCATCGCCGCCGAAACTTCTTCCCCGGATTACCCGGCAGCCGGCCGGGATTCGATGATCCTGCTCCTCACTGAGCAGTCAGATTCGACGGGTTCCGCCGAGGTGAAGGGCTATCTGGAATGGCTGGCCGGCATGCTCAAAGCAAAGCAGTAAGGCCGGGATCAACTCGCGGCTCCCAGGCCGGAAAACAGGAGTCGAATGCACCCTGCCGTCGGAATGGCTCGGACAGGCCGCCCCTTGATTGGCGGCTCGCGGCCGAGCTTTAGCATTGCCGGAGTGCCGTATATCCGGGAGAAGTAGGAGAATAAATTACAGGAACGGCCGGCTGGCAGCGCGCAACAGCCGGATAAAGACCAGTGAAATCGTCAACCCCACCATAACCAGCAGGATTTTTTTCGGTTCATCAACCCCGCCTGTGCTTATTCCAGTCATTGCTGCAAGGAATAAGCTTCTCCGCAGGACTTCCATATCTGTTATCACATTTTGAGTCCCTTTATTACACTCCGGCAATACCGGGCATCTGAGCCAGAATTGACCCTGAATTTGAATGTCATGACCGGTATCTGGAAGGGCGGCAAACCCGAGTTTGCTTGTATTCTTTCATATTTAGTGGTACCGTTAATGGGGACATGCCAGATGAATGCCTTGAAAAAAGAAAAGAAATCAAGGAGCAGGCTTAGCGATATTTTGGCTCAAAATACCGATGGCCCTCAGTTGCGAAGCAATAAAACCAGATATTTAAGCAGGGGGTTTGCTGCTTTAAGCATAATCGGTTCCCTGGCTTTATTCACGCAATCCGACCATCAAGCTGACACTCCAAATAGCGTCATATTCACCCTCTCCAAATTCATTTCTGATTTTATATGTCCGCACTTAAATGCCCAGTTCCCGCTGCCGAGTGAGACTTATTCCAAGATGTTGGCCTTTCTTTTATATGATCCGGAGAATAAGAATGAACATCTTATGCTAAGCAGCGGTGATAAAGTTACGGACATTACTGGCTCAATAAGCGCCAAAGGCCTTGTATCTATTCAGGATATATGCATGGTCGAATCCGGGAACGTCATATGTGCTGCATTTGACACAACGGATTCACGCCATAACTGGGAAATTATCAGGGTTACACCAAGTGGGGGAGTTTCCCGCCTGACAAATACAGCTGAGCTTGACGAAAGTTCACCATCAATGTCAAACGATCAAAATAAATTGGCCTATGTTGCGGATGGTTCTGTTTATGTCGAAGAGGGTGGGAATAAAATAAAATTAACTCCAAATAGATTAAGAACTTATTTGGAAGTTAAGTGGACCCCGGAAGATAGATTATTAGTTACCGTGCAAGAAAGAAGGAAAAGTTACATTGCCGAGATAGACTTAGCGAATCCTTATTTTGTTAACAGGCTCACTTATTCAGAAAACAAAGTTGTCATCCGTAATCCGGCTATTTCTCCAGATGGAAGGAACCTGGTTTATTTGAGCGAAAAAGGAGGCGACACAGAGATAGTGATCGTAGACAGGTACGGCAATAGCTCCAGGATATTATCTTTTGGCGACAATATTATTTATTCGGATAGTTCGACCATTGTATATAGTAGAGAATTCAATTCCCGGTCTCATCTTTTTTTCACTACCGAATCGGGAGGTGAATTAGAGGCCATAATTCCTGCCATGATAAATAATTCCGGATTTTTCATTCGATCCATTTCAACTTACACGCCCTATATAATTCCTCCGGAGAGCCCGGAAGAGTCCAGTATCGAGGGGGATTTGGAGAGTAAGGACACTCAGCTTGCCGGCGTACCAAATACCAAAAAAGGATATCGACTGTCAAAAAATTATCCCAATCCATTCAATCCAACTACAACGATACAATATGAGATATCCTTTAGTAAAAATGTCAGATTAGAGATACTGAATATAAGAGGGCAGTTGATCAGGACATTGGTCAATGGGCAAAAAGCACCCGGCAGGTATACTGTCGAGTTTGATGCCAGGGGTATTGGCAGCGGAGTTTACTTATATAAGTTGGTTGCGGGAGATTATACACAGACAAGAAAGATGGTTTTAATGAAATGATTGCCTTTTAAGCTCTATCCCTTGCGATTCCTTAAATCAAGCCCCAATTGCCGGATCATTCGGATACTCCCCACCGGCTTCTCCGCCGCGCATTGCATGTTCAGGCCTCCTGCTGCGCAGCTTGCCTTCCAAGAACTCGTCCACCTCCAGAGTAACTCAGTGCCGATCGTCGGTAAAATGATCGTTGAATTCTATCAGCGTGAGTGGTAGCGTAGTCTGAGGCAGGTCGGATTCAAATCATGACAAATTAGCAGGCAAACTCGGAAAGTTTCTAAACATGGGGAGCCGGTCAAAATGAATAATAATATTTTTCGGAGAATTACTTTTGTGTCCTGCCTGGCCTGTGCCGCCGATTCAGCTTTTTCCGGGGAAGTCCAGGGTCCCGTGTTAGTCGAAACCTACTCTGAAAATTTCGAAAAGTTCAATGTCGATAAGCCCTATCGCTGGGAAACGTTGGGAGATACGGCGAACCTGGTGATCGATAAGGTCGAGGGCTATATCGGAATCCGGAGTCCGCAGGGCAATCAGTACGGCTGGGTTTCCCCCCGGCTGGGAAAAGGCGGTGGAATCACGCACGATCTCAATTATTCCATTTATCACAGGAAAAATCCCGAAAAATTCCCCAAAGACTACCATCTGCAGCTCCGCGTCCGGACCAGGCTGGAGCCAAGCCGGGACTATTTCACAATCAGGCTGAAATGGTTCAAGAATGGGACATTGTCCGGGGAGTCCGATTATCCGGTCAAAAAGTCGTACAGCGTTTGGACTACTCTGGATTTCAAAGGGAAGGTACCGCCGAATTCGACGGAATATCAATTGCTGCTGACCGGGCCGCCGCTGCCGCAAAAGCGGGAGGGGCTGTCCTTTCTGGTCGATGAAGTTACCATGAAAATCCTCATTCAGGACCAGCCGGTAGCCTTTCCCCCGGATGAAGAGCTGCGCAAGCTGAAAGTAAATTTTCCGCTGAACGTGCGGGAGTTCCACGTCTGGTGGCACACGCCCTGGCATCCGGCCGACTGGGTGGAGATGTACCAGATCGATCCGGAGATCAGGACGCCGTTTGCCGGGCTGTGGGACAGGACCGCCTGGTACGTCAAGCGGGATTTCTGGCAGCGTGACATCAGCTCGCGTCAGTACCCGCTGATTGGGCCTTACGATGCGTTCGACCGGGAGGTTATCCGGTGGCAGGTCCGGACGATGAAAAATACCGGGCTGGACGGCGCTTTCATCAATTTATGGCCGAACCGTGACCAAAACGGCATGGGGTACGGCCGCACGGAAGTGATATTCGACAGGATAATGGATGCGGCCGAAGAAAACAATTTCAAGGTAGCCCTTTACGATGAAAATTGGGGGAAGGACATAATTGCCAATGCAGCCCGGCTGGTGCTGTTCCTGAAAAAAAACATCAACCGGGAAGGATACTACCGCATCAACGGCCAGCCGGCTATCTGGATGCAGAACTGGATGGATTATTACCCTTATACTCCGCAGGAATTAGAGCAGTTGATCGCTTACGTGGAGAGCCAGCTCGGCACCGACCTTTACTGGGTTATCTCGCTTATCCGCTTCAATTTCCCGATCCAGGAAAAGTACAAGGAATTCCTGAAGATCAAAGAGATCGATTGCGTCGACTTCCGCTACGCGGTGGAGGAAATCGCCAGGAACCACCAGACCGGCGAAATTTCATGGTACGCCATGAACGAGGGTCTGAAAGATTTTCTGGCCTACCTTAAATCCTCGGCCGTCAAGCACGACTGGTCTGCTTCCGTTTCCCCGGGATTTGATTCGGTGATCGACTACACCAGGGAACCTCAGGTCCTCTACGATGGCTACATCATGCCCTATCAGCAGAGGGATCACGGCCTGATGTTTTTGAAGGAATTGTATTTGATTTCCCGTCAGGAAGTACCGCCGGCCTTTATCACGATAAAATCGTGGAACGACTACCACGAGGGGCACGCGATCGAGCCGGGATACTATTATGAGGGCGATACGGATTCGCCGTTCGGCCTGAGCCGGGACCCGTATTTTTATACCAGGCTGGTGGCGAACGTGCTGTCGAAAAGCTTT
>JAZDIG010000179.1:0-8826 GCA_043805105.1 Candidatus Glassiibacteriota bacterium
GGCTCAGGCAACCGGCTCCAGCGCCGGCCCCCGGCCTTTCCGGCGCAGCCAGGCCTGGAACTTGTCCATGTAGAGGAAGAACACCGGGGTGACGAAGAGAGTCAGGAACTGCGAGAACAACAACCCACCGACCACGGCCAGGCCCAGTGGCTGACGGCTTTCGGCGCCGGCGCCCAGCCCGATCGCGATCGGCAGGGTACCCATCAGGGCGGCCATCGTGGTCATCATGATCGGGCGGAAGCGGATCAGGCAGGCCGAGTAGATCGCCTCCCGCGGGCTCTTGCCATATTTGCGCTGGGCCTCCAGCGCGAAATCGATCATTATGATCCCGTTCTTCTTTACCAAACCCATCAGCATCACCACGCCGACGAAAGCGTAGATGTTGAGGTCCACCTTGAACAGCATCAGCGTGACCAGCGCCCCGAATCCGGCGAAGGGCAGGGCAGAAAGGATAGTGAGCGGGTGAATGAAGCTTTCGTATAGGATCCCCAGCACCAGGTAGATCACCAGGATTGCCAGCACCAGCAGCAGGCCCATGCCCCTCAGCGATGACTGGAACGCCTGGGCCGTGCCCTGGAAACTGGTGGTGATCGTGGCCGGAACCGTCCGGTAGGCCAGGTCCTGGACCTCACTGACCGCATCGCCCAGCGCCACGCCCGGGGCGAGGTTGAACGAGAGGGTGACAGACGGAAGCTGCCCGGAGTGGTTGACAGTCAACGGCCCCAGGTCCTGGCTCAGGTGGGCGATGGTGTTCAGCGGGACCAGCTTGCGGTTGTCCGTGCGGATATAGAGCAGCGACAGCTCCTGTGGGTCGAGCTGATGTTCCGGCTCCACCTCCATAATCACCTTGTAAGTGTTGTTGGGCGCGTAAATCGTGGAAATCTGGCGAGACCCATACGCGCTGTAAAGCGCGTTTTCTATCTGTTCGGCGGAGGCGCCGAGGGTGGAGGCTTTGTCCCGGTCGATTTCGACGTTGATCTGCGGGTTGGTGATCCGCAGGTCGCTGGTGACGTCCTGCAGTACCGGGATTTCCCGCATTTTTTCCTCCATGATACGCGCGTACCGGTAAAGCTCGTCGGTGTTCGACCCCTGCAGGGTGAACTGGTATTGGCTCTTGGTCAGGGTGCCGCCGATCCGGATCGCGGGCGGGTTCTGCAGGAACACCAGCATTCCGGGGACCTGCGCCACCTGGGTCCTCAGCTCCTGGATCACTTCATCCACCGGGGGCCTTTCACTGCGCGGTTTCAGGCGCATGAACATGCGACCGCTGTTGGAGCCTGAGGTGGCGGCCGCACCAGCGCCGGATCCGGCGCTCGACATGAACGCCTCCACGTGCGGATTTTGAGCCACGAGGTCGGCGATAGCCTTCTGATGGCGCGCCATGTCCTCGAAGGAAATCCCCTGCTGCGCCTCGGTCATGGCGAAAATCTGGCCGGTGTCTGAGTCGGGCAGAAAGCCCTTGGGAATCGCAGCGAACAGGTAAAAGGTCGCCAGCAGGACCAGGGCGGAATAGAGCATGGTGAAACGCGGATGAAACAGCGACCACTTGAGACCCGTGTCGTATATTTTCAGCATCCCCTGGAAGGAGTTCTCGGAGATCTTGTACAGCTTGCCGTGCTTTTCCTGGGCGTGGGGCTTGAGGAAGCGGCTGCCCATCATCGGAGTGAGGGTCAGCGAAACCAGCCCGGAGATCAGGATGGCGGAACTGATAGTGACCGCGAATTCGTGGAACAGCCGGCCGAGGATGCCGCCCATCAGCAGCACCGGGATAAAGACGGCGGTCAGCGAGAGGGTCATGGTGATGATGGTGAAGCCGATTTCCCGGGCCCCGTCGAAAGCCGCCTGCATCGGTTTTTTCCCCATCTCCATGTGCCGGTAGATATTTTCCAGCATTACGATGGCATCGTCCACCACAAATCCCACCGACAGCACCAGCGCCATCAGCGACAGGTTGTCCAGGCTGTAGCCCATCAGATACATCACGGCGAAAGTACCCACCAGCGACATCGGCAGGGCGAGGCTGGGGATCAGGGTGGCGGAGAGGTTGCGCAGGAAGAGGAAAATCACCAGGACCACCAGGCAGAGCGTCAGCCAGAGAGTGAACTTGACGTCCGACACCGAATCCCGGATCGAATCCGAGCGGTCGAACAGGAGTTTCAGGGAAACCGAGGGCGGCAGCTGCTGCTGGAAAGTCGGCAGCAGGCTGCGCACCGCGCCGGCCACGGCCACGGTGTTGGTGCCGGGCTGGCGCTGGACCGCCAGGACGATCGCGCGGTCCTTTATGAACCAGGCGGCGGTTTTGTCGTTCTCCACGCTGTTGACTGCCCGGCCTATTTCGCGCAGCCTGACCGGCCGGCCGTTGCGGTAGGCCACGATCACCGGCTCGTACGCCTCGGCCCGGTTCAACTGCCCACTGGCCTGGACGGTGAAGGCCTTGTAATGACCATAGAGCGTGCCGGTGGGCAGGTTGACATTGGCGCTGCGCACCGCCGCGGCCACCTCGTCGATCCCGATGCCGCGCGAAGCCATCGCCTCGGGGTCCAGGTAAATCCGCACCGCGTATTTCTGCGAGCCGTAGATCAGTACCTGCGCCACCCCGTTGATCATGCTGATCCGCTGGGCCATCATGGTTTCGCCGTACTCGTTCAGGGTGGAGAGCGGCAGGGTGGGGGAAGTCAGGGCGATGTAGAGAATCGGGCTGTCGGCCGGATTGACTTTGCGGTACGAAGGCGGAGTGGGCATGTCGCGCGGAAGCTGACCCTGGGCCAGGGAGATCATCGACTGCACGTCCTGAGCGGCCGCGTCCAGGTCCCGGCTGAGGTCGAACTGCAGGGTGATGCTGGTCGCGCCTTGGGAACTGCCGGAAGTCATCGAGGATACGCCCGCGATCGTGGAAAACTGCTTCTCCAGCGGGGTAGCCACCGCGGCGGCCATGGTCTCGGGACTTGCCCCCGGCAGGAAGGCGGATACCTGGATCGTGGGGAAATCCACGTTCGGCAGATCGGAAACCGGCAGCAGCCGGTAGCCGGCGATACCGAAGATCAGGATCGCCAGCATCAGCAGGGTGGTGGCCACCGGCCGGCTGATGAATATTCCGGAAAAACTCATCTTTTCTCCGCCTCTGTGGTTTGGAGGTCCTGCTTGATTTCGATCCTGGCGCCCGGAAACAGACGCAGGTGGCCATCGGTGACCACGGTTTCGCCGCCTTCCAATCCCTGCTCGATCACGCTCACCTGAGCGTGGCTATAAGAAACCTTGACCGGCCGCGACTCGACGGTGCTGTCGGGACGGACCACGAAGACGAATTCGCCTTCCTGTCCGGTTTGCACGGCCCGGGTGGGCGCCACCACCGCGTTTTCGATCTGCCTGAGCGCGAGGGCGACGTTGACGAACTGGCCGGGCCAGAGGAGCCGGTCGTGATTGGTGAAGGAAGCTTTCAGGGTGATCGTACCCGTGGACTCATCCACCAGGTTATCGACAAAATCCAGCGTGCCGCTGCGCGGCGCGTTCTCTTCTCCCGGGACGACCGCACTGACAGTCAGCTTGCCCTGGCGGCTGGTTTCGAGGACCTCAGTCAGGTACTGCTCGGAGATCGTGAACCTGATATAGACCGGCTCGATCTGGTGGAGCACCACCAGTGGGTTGTCGCTGTTGGCTTTGACGATGTTGCCCTGGTGGATCAGCAGCTGGCCGGTGCGTCCCTCGAGGGGCGAGCGGATCAGGCAATAGCCCAGGTTCAACCCGGCGGTTTCCAGGTTAGCGCGGTCGGCCATGACCGTGGCCTTCTGCGATTCGGCGTCCGCCGCCATCTGGTCGTACTGCTGGCGGGTGACGTACTCTTTTTCGATCAGCTCGGCGTAGCGGCTGACGGTTTCAGCGACGTTGGCGGCCTTCACGGAGTCGCGGGCCAGGGCCGCTTGTGCCCCTTCCAGGGTGGCGCGGTAGGGCGCGGGGTCGATCTGGAAGAGGGGCTCGCCCTGCTTGACGAACTGGCCCTCTTCGAAAAATACCTGCAGCAGCTCTCCCCCCACCCGGGCGTTGACCGCCACGGTCTTGACCGCCTCCACCGTGCCGATACTGCTCACTTCCAGCGGTACGGTTCCCTTTATCACCTGGCCCACCACCACGGGGACCGGAGGCGGGCCGCTCTGCTCCTGTTTTTTACCGCAGGCGGCCAGCGCCACCAGCGCCGCCAGGACTGCCGCCTTCCAGCGGACGGGTAATCCATCGCCGACCGGGACCGGAACTTCCCTCCAGTTGCGAATCATTTGGATTTTTCCCCTTGTTTATTATCTACCGCGGGTTGTCCCGGCTCGTAAGTCCAGAGGCTGCCGGTATCGTGGGCCAGTTGAGCCAGGGCCAGAAGCCAGTCGGTTCGGGCGGCCACGTCCTGCGCCCGGGCATCCTCCAGGGCTGCCTGGGCGGTCAGCAGCTCCAGGATGCTGCCGACTCCCACTCGGTATCTCTCCTGGGAGGCCTGGTGGCTTTCGGTGGCGGTTGCCAGCAGCTCGCGGCTGGTATCCATACGCTGGGCCGCGGTCTGCAGGTCGTAGTAGCTGATCCAGACGTCCAGGATCACCTGCCTGCGCAGCGCCTCGGCCTCCCCCTGGCTCCGCTCGAGATCGGCCTGGGACTCGAGCACGTCGTTCTGCCTGGAGAAGCCGGTGAAGAGGGGCACGGAGAGCATGATCGAGGCGCGTTTGTTGTCGCTGTAGCGGTCCCGGCTGTTGAAGTAGTCGCGGCCCAGGCTGCCCTGGATCGAGAAGCTGGGGTAGTCTTCGGCGCGCACCGAGGCCAGGTCGGCCTCGGCCTGCCTGACCCTGGCCCTGGCCGCAGCCAGGTCGGGCCGGCGGTTTTCGGCCTGGGCCATCAGCTTGTCGATCGTCTCGGACACCATCTCCACCGGCAGCTCGTTGGGCAGGAAGCCGACATCGAAGTCGATATCTGCCGGCAGGCCCATGGCCGTGGCCAGAGCCCCCCGGATAGTTTTCACCTGGCCGTCCACTTCCTGGAAGGCGAGCAGGGTCTGGGAACGGTTGGTCCGGGCCTGCAGGACATCGGTGATCGTAGCCAGGCCGGCCTTGCGGCGCTGTTCGGCGGCCTCCAGGTTCTCCCTGGCTTCCTGAACCGATTGCTGCCGGGCCTGGCGCAGCGCCTTGGCGTACAAGTACTGAAAATAGGCCCGCTCCACCCTGAGCACCACGTTTTGCAGCGTGGCGTTATGGGTCCAGTTGCTGGCATAGAGGTCCTGGCGGGCCGACTCCACGTCCGCCTCCCGCTTGCCGAAATCGAACAGCAGGAAGTTGAGGGTTACAGCCGGGCCAAAGGCGACCTGGTTGTAGCTGATGCGGCCGCCGGCCACCGAGCCCTGGGCCCTGTTGGTCTGGGCCGAGGCGTCGAGCTGGGGGTAATAGGCCCCTTTTTCGCTGCCGAGCCGGGCGGCCGCAGCCTTGGCTGAGGCCCAGCTGGCCCGGGTGTCCGGGTTGTTCTGCAATGTGATGTCGACTATCAGCTCCAGGGTGAGGCTGTCCGCCTTCTGAAGCAGACCGGCGGGCAGTTCCACTGCCGGCCTGACGGTATCCGGCCGGATCCGGGCCGCCGGTGAGGGAACCCACTGCGCGCCCGGCCTGGAAGCGGTCCGCTCCGTCAGCCCCTGGCGCAGGTAACCGGCGCAACCGCCGGCGGCAGCCAGCGCCAGAAGCAGAATAGCCGCTCGGCACAGCCGCCCGGCGGAAGATTCGATAAGGCTGACCGGCCGGAAAATCATTCGGCACCTTCCGCGGCTGTCTGCGTAGAAGAAATCCCGTTCAGGATGAAGTCGGTGAGCAGCCGGACGTCCGCGTCCGGGTCCCCGGGCTGGGGATCGACCAGCCGCTGGCAGATCACGGCGATGTTGGCCTCGACTACCAGGGAGGCCGCCATCAGCGGCGATACTTCCCGGAACGCGCCGGCGGCGATCCCCTCGCTGATCACGGCGGCAATGCGCTCCAGGAACGAGCGGTAGAGGCTATTGGTGAAACGGTTGAGGCTCGACTGCGACAGGTTCCGTTCGTAGAGCAGCACGCGGAAGAAAGCGCGGTTGCGGTCGAAATATTCCAGGTGGCAGCGGATCATCCGGGCGATCCGCTCTCGGGCCGGCTCGTTGCCGCCCAGAATCCGGTTGATCTCCTCGGTCATGCAGGCAAAACAGCTATCCACCGTGTCGCGCAGCAGCCGGCTCTTGGAGTTGAAGTAGCGGTAGAGCGTACCCTTGGCCACTCCCGCCTCGCTGGCGATCTTCTCCATGGTCAGGCCCTGGACCCCGTAACGGGCGATCACGCTGGCCACCGCCTCGCGGATCTGCTGACGGGTCAGGGTTTCGAGCAGGCCCTTCCGCTCTGCGCTCAGTCTGGGCATCGCCTGGCCGATCTCGATACAGTAGAACTACCCGGTCATTTTTTAGAACGAGCGGTCATTTTATATTACACCACTTGATTTGTCAAGCCGCCCGAGGGAGGTTATTTTGCTGTTTCCCATCCGGGCCGGATGAGAATATATTAGTTTCCGCGTCCGTTTCCATAGCCGCTGAACCGGCTGTCCGGCGATTCACTCAGGGAAAGGAACAGGCACCATGCGCTTACCGTTATTCAAAACGTTCGGAGCTCTCTGGATTGTGATGATTTTTTCCGCTTTGGCGCTCCAGGCGGCGCCCGGACTTCCGCCCGATTACTATAACATCAGGGATTACGGGGCCGCGGGCGATGGCCGGAACAAGGAAACCCAGGCCATCCAGAGAGCGGTGGAGGCGGCGAGTGCGGCCGGCGGCGGCACGGTCTATTTTCCCCCGGGAAGCTACCTGTCCGGCACGATCATCCTGAAAAGCCGGGTGACTCTCCACCTGGCAGCCGGGGCGACTCTTCTGGGAAGCACCGACACTCTCGATTACCCCAAAATCAGGCCCGCTTTCCGCTCCTACACCGACAACTACGTCAGCCAGAGCCTGATTTTCGCCGAGGACCAGGAGGAGATCGGCATTGCCGGTCGGGGGACTATCGACGGCCAGGGCCAGGCTTTCCAGTGGAAGGAGTACCGCAGCCGGCCGGACGTGATCCGTATCGTCACCTGCCGGTACGTGCGTATCGAGGACGTCCGCCTGCGGAGCTCGCCCATGTGGATGCAGCACTACCTGGGCTGCGAATTCGTCACCGTGCGCGGCATCCACGTCTACAACCACAGCACCTACAACAACGACATGCTCGACATCGACTGCTGCCGCAACGTCACTATCTCCGATTGCTACGGCAACAGCGATGACGATGCCCTGACCCTGAAAAGCACTTCCGACCGGCCCACCGAAAACGTGACCATCACCAACTGCGTGCTGGGCAGCGGCTGCAATGCGATCAAGATGGGCACCGAATCCAACGGCGGGTTCAAGAACATCACGATCACCAACTGCGTAAACGATTCCTGGATCGGCAAAAAGGGTTTTTACGCCCAGCCGAAGGGGATCTCCGGGATCGCCCTGGAGATCGTGGACGGCGGGACCCTGGAGAACATCACCATCTCCAACATCGCCATCCGGAATGTGCAGGTGGCGCTGTTTCTGCGTTTGGGCAACCGGGCCCGGCCATTCAAAGCCGGCATGGAAAAGCCGGAGATCGGCACCTGGCGCAACGTCACGATCAGTAACGTCATCGCCTCGGGACTCGACAAATACGGCTGCTCGATCACCGGCCTGCCCGGCCATCCGCTCACCGGCGTCACGCTTTCAAACTTGCGCTTCACGTTCCCGGGCGGCGGCAGCGTGGAGGATTACCGGGGGGAGGTGGCCGAGCTGGAGAGCCAGTACCCCGAGGCCGTCATGTTCGGCAGCCTGCCGGCCTATGGCTTTTACTGCCGCCACGTCCGGGATTTGCGCTTGGAAAATATCGACCTGCAGCTCGAAAGCCCCGACCAGCGGCCGGCCCTGGTGTTCGAGGACGTGCAGAATCTGGACCTGGACGGCCTGACCGAAAAAAGAGCCGGGAGCTCGGCCGCGCCGGTGCTGGTGCTGAGGGACGTGGCCGATGCCGGTATCCGCGCCTGCCGGCCCCTGTCGGAGATACCGGTGTTCATGCTCCTGGAAGGGGACACCCAGCGGGTGAGCGTCACCGGCAATGACCTGGGCCGGGCGGGGAAATTGTTCGAAGTGGGCAGGGGCGGGAAGGAAACAGCCGTATTCCAGTCCGGCAACCGCTTGGGGAATTAAGGTTGGGGGACGGTTCGCGAACCGCCCCTACCATCCTGGATTATTCACCAATTGTTATAAATCCTCGTAGGGGCGGACCCATGTGTCCGCCCATTGTTCGGGAGTTTCTCGATGTTAGCCGGGCGCACACGCGGGTGCGCCCCTACGGTTTTGTAACCCCAGGCCGCCAATCCCGACAGGCGAACACAAGGTTCGCCCCTACAATATGGCTGGACGGCAACCTCAGCGGCCGGCGGTCTTTTTCAGCCAGTCGGCGACCTCCCCCTGCCGGGTTTCATCGAAGCGGCTGTAATCGGTGGGGGTGGACAGGCTGAGCTTTTCCCCGGCGCCCAATAATCCATATACCCTGCCGGCGGCGGCCACCGCGGCTTTAACTTCGGAGATCACCGCATCGCGGTCGAGGGTCGGGGCCACCACCAGCACCGGCCGCGGGGCGATACAGGCAATGATTTCGGCGAAATCGACCGGTACTTTCGTTTCGTGGCCGATAAAAAAGCCCAGCCTGGGCAGCAGGCCGTGCAGGTGGGAGTAGGCCGCCAGCCCCTCGGTGCCGGATTCCGGGCCGGCGCCGCGCAGCGGAGTGAACCCGCAGACCG
>JAZDIG010000180.1:0-12894 GCA_043805105.1 Candidatus Glassiibacteriota bacterium
AGCCACCAGGGCAGGCCCCGGCCGGCCAGGAAGAAGTCGCTTTCGCCGCGGGAGGCCAGCCTGTAGAACAGGATGCCGCAGACTATCATCAGCACTACGTAAGCCACTACCCAGAACCAGTCGAGGGGAGTAAAGGGGACCATTGCCGCTCCGGATGTCGGTGATCAGAAGCCTGAAGTTAGAAGCCAGAAGGCCGCTCCCGGCCGCCCCCCCACCGGAAGACAGAAGCCAGAAGTCAGAAAAATCGGCCGGTAGTTCAGAATACAGTACTCGGTATGCTGCTTAACTCGCCTTATGTTTTTACTCTGTCACTTTGTAACTTTGTCACTGTCTTTAGTCCCTCATCCCTCCCAACCAACCGGCTCGCACAGGGCCAGTAAGTTCTCCGCCGGCGTCCCGGAGGGTATCTCGCAGCCGGCGGTCACCATGTATGGGTTGCCGACCAGCTCGTAGGTGCAGCGCAAGTGCTCGCGGATATCATCCGGCCTGCCGGCGTACACAGCCGCGGCCGGATCGATGTTGCCAGCCAGGGTCACCTTGTGGCCCAGGGTCCGGCGCACAGTTTTCATGTCCACCATGTGGTCCACGTCCAGGATATCAATGCCGAGGCCAGAAATCCCCGGCAACAGGTGAGTGATGTTGCCGCAGATATGCAGCCGCACCCGGGCGCCCATCTTCTTGATCGCAGCGATCAGGCGCTTCTCTCCCGGCTGGATCATTTCCTCGTACATCTGCGGGCTCACCTGGCTGGCCACGGCATCGCCGATACCGATCGTGTCCGCGCCGGCTCCCACCTGCGCCCGGGCGAACTCGATCCCCACGTCCACGCAGATATCCATCAGCGCAGAGACCCACGGCGGGTCGTCGATCAGGTCCAGGAAGAACTGGTTCACCCCCCGCAGGTCCGCCGCCTCCGCGGCCGGGCCCTCCACCCAGCCCAGGATCGAAAACTTCTTCCCCACCACCGATCCGGCATAGGAGCGCACGGCGTTCACCCGGTCGAGCATCCGGGGGGCGGCCAGGGGATCGGGACGGGGCAGGCGGTCGAGGTTCTTATTGCCGGCCAGGGGCGGCCGCGGGCAGCGCGGCACGCCGTCCCGCACGTAGACTATTTCGGCGCCAAAACCCTGGGTTTCGCGGTATGGGTCGGAAATGGTGCTCACCTGGTCCATGCCGAAATCGTGGGCGCAGGCCAGGTTGGCTTCCACCAGCACGCGGTAGTCGCCGGCGAAAGCGCCGTAGTTGGAGCCGATATGTTCGGCGGCGAACTGCATCAGGATCGGCAGGCGGGGCAGAAAATCGGCTGGCTGGTGCTCGAGAACGGCGAGGTAGCGTTCGAGAGAGTTCATTGCGCGAGTCCTCTGAGGGGCTTCAAAGCAAGGTCATCCTTGCGCCGCAGGCTGCAAAGTAATATATCATTAATGACCCGGAAAGACCTTTCTGGTATGCGGAGCCAGCCATGCAGAGAAGAGATTTCCTGGCCGGGAGCACCCTGGGCCTGGCGGCCGGCACGCTGGCAGCAGCCGAGGCTGCCCGGCCGCAGAACCCTCGCGCCCGGGAGCCGGCCGGCGGCCGGCGGGTACTGTTCCACTGTCACACTTTTCCGGCCCAGGGGACGAGTTTCGCCGCTGGAAGTGACGCGGGGCCGCTTCCCGGCAGCCCGGAGCACCTGGCCGCTTTCAGCCGGGAGCTCGGTTTCGACCGGGCGGTGGCGCTTTCGCCGTTCGAGGTGCCGCCGGGCCGCTGCACCTCACGGGTGGACGAGGGCACCGACGGCGCGGCCTGGCTGTCCGAGCGCGCCGAGGCGTTCGGGGAGCGGCTGATCCGGTTCGCCTCGCTGGATCCCACCCGGCCCGAATCGGCCTCCCGCCTGGAGAAACTGGCCGGCTGGGGCTTCGCCGGGGTCAAATTCCACCCTGTAATCTGCCGCTTTTCACTGGACGCCGACCGTGACGAACTCTTCTACGCCACTCTCGAACGGCTCGGCCTTCCCCTGTTGATCCACACCGGCGTATTCAGCGGCTACGGCCACTGGCCGCTCGAAAGCTATCACCCGCTCCTGATCGACCGGATCGCCGGCAAATATCCCAAAATTCCGATAATCATGGCTCACTGCGGCGGAGCGGCCTTCTGCCGCGATGTGCTGGCGGTGGTGCAGAGCCACGACCGGGCCTATTTCGACCTCACCCACACTCTCGACCCGAAATACGCCTGGTACATCCCGCGAGCCGACTACGAGTTTATTTTCGAGCGGGTGGGGACCGGGCGGGTGCTCTACGGTGTAGACTATCCCTGGTATAGCCGGGAAGACTGCGAACGCGACCTGAAAACTCTCGACAGCCTGGGAATCCGGGGCCGTAACCTCGACCGGCTGCTTGGCGAAAACTTCCTCGGCCTGACGGAGGCCTCCTCCGGCTGACTCCGGCAGGCAGGGTGCGGCCCTTAAAGATTTTTGGCTCTATTGATCGCCCGCAAAAGAACAAAATTTCCTTTACCCGGCTGCATAGAAAAAGCGAGAAAATTAAACGGTCAATCTTGACTCACCGATAGAACCAGTGTCCTGCTGCGAAAGGAGCCCTTTCATGGCCCGCAAAACCGTTCTTGCTTCCGTCGTTTCACTATTTTCCCTGCTCGGCCTGGTCGCCTGCACCGGCACCAGTACCGTGCGGATCAGCACCGACCTGATGCGCGACAAGATCAAGGGCGGCTGGGTCGGACAGACGATCGGCGTTTGTTACGGCGGGCCCACCGAATTCCGCTGGGCCGGGAGCTGGATCGGCGAGGACGTGCCGCTGGACTACTCGGCCGAACAGCTCGTGCGCTATTTCAACAACGATGACCTCTACATGGACATCAGTTTCCTGGCGGTGCTGGCCGAACAGGGTCTGGACGCCACCAGCGAGCAGCTGGGGCTCAAGTTCGCCAATGCCGGGTTCAGCCTCTGGCACGCCAACCAGGCCGGCCGCTGGAACATCCTGCACGGGGTGATGCCGCCGGCTTCCGGCTTCTGGAAGAACAATCCCCACGCCGATGACATCGACTTCCAGATCGAGGCGGACTTCATCGGCTTGATCAGCCCGGCAATGCCCGCCACTGCGCTCGACTACTGCGAGCGGGTGGGCCACATCATGAACTACGGCGATGGCGTCTACGGCGGAGTGTGGGTGGCGGCCATGTACAGCCAGGCCTACGTGGAGAAGGATATCGCCGTCGTGGTACAGAAAGCGCTGCTCAGCCTGCCGCCGCAGAGCCAGTACTACCAGTGTATCAGCGACGTCCTCGCCTGGTGGCGCCAGTACCCGGACGACTGGCGCCGGACCTGGTTCGAGGTGCAGAAGAAGTGGTCCAGTGATGTCGGCTGCCCGGAGTGCGCGATCCAGCCGGGCAACATCGACGCCAAGCTGAACGGAGCTTACATCGCGATCGGGCTGCTCTACGGCGGCGGCGACTTCGGCAAAACCCTGGAAATCGCCACCCGCTGCGGCCAGGATTCCGACTGCAACCCCTCGAATGCCGCCGGCGTGCTGGGCGCCCTGCTGGGCTTCAGCCACATCCCCGACCAGTGGAAAGTGGGGCTGGACCAGATCGAGAATGAAAAGTTCAACTACTGCGATTACAGCCTGAACGAGGTCTGCGAAGTGACCTACCGGCTGGCCGGCGAGCTGGTCACTCGCGGCGGCGGGTCGGTGGGCGATACGAGCTGGATCATCCAGCGGCAGAAGCCGTCGGCGCCGGATGAACTGGAAGTGGGCTTCGAGGGGCTGGTCCCCGCCGGGCTGCTCGATCTCAAGAAGGACGAAACCCAGGACCTCTGGACACTGGATTTCGAGGGCCGGGCCTATGCGGTCCACGGCAACATGCAGTACGATGGGGGCGACGCCGACTGCCAGGTGTTCATCGATGGCAGCCAGGTCGAGGAGGTGACCCTGAGCGGCAACCACCACGACCGGCGCACGCCTTTGTTCTGGAACTACGACCTGGAGCCCGGAACCCACCGGCTGGAGATCCGGAAGACCGCCGGCGATGGAGTTATCCGCTTCGGCAAGGTGCTGGTATACAAGTGAGAGCGGGGAATAGAGTCAGGAGGAGCTTCCGGCGGTTGGTCTGTGCAGACGAGTCTCATACCAGTATTATGCAATAGGTAGAAGAGCGGATTTTTCTAAGAGAATTGAAAGAAATCCCCCTTTTGTCCCCCTTTTGTCCCCCTTTTTCAAAGGGGGAGACGGGGTGCACTCCAAATCCCCCCTTTGAAAAAGGGGGGTCTGGGGGGATTTGAAGGAGTTCCTCTTGAATGCTTGAATATGACCGGAACTTAAAAAACTACTCCAGAAATTTGCGTTCAAACCTGACTGACAGCGAGAATAAGCTGTGGTCCAGAATGCGAAGAAATCAAATCTGCGGCGTGCAGTTTTATCGGCAGAAACCAATCGGCAGCAACATCGTCGATTTCTACGCTCCCAAAGCTGAACTGGTGGTGGAATTAGACGGTTCCCAGCATCTCGCGGCCGGACAAACCATAAAGGACGGAATCCGCGACGAATATTTGAAACTTCAAGGTCTGTTCGTTCTGCGCTTTAACAGCCGGGAAGTGCTGCTTGAGCTTGAAGCGGTGGTGCAAAAGATTTTCCATACAGTTGAAGCAAGATTATAGATATAAATCCCCCCATTACCTCTCTTTTTCAAAGGAGGAAGGCTGATCGCACTTTTCTCACATTCAATTCCAAGCTTCCGGTTTAAACTCACGAATCAAACCGCCCACCTGCTCCTCACTCCAGCCCCACCAGCATCTCGCAGAATTCGCCCCAGTCATGGCCATCGGTCGTTATCCGGGCGGTGACCACCTTGCGGCCGCCGGTCGATTCTCCAGGCGGCACCGTAAGAGTGAACCGCGCCAGGTTTTCCCCTTTGCCCGCTACCGTAAATTCCGCCCGGTCCGGTTCCGCCCGCCAGCCCGACGGCAGGCGCAGCTCAACCTTGGCCTGTGATGGCGTGAGCAGGTGGTTCCTGAGCCTCACTTCCGTCTGGAACTTTCCGCCCGGTGAAGTTTTCACCGTGTACGGGTAGAAACAGGCCCAGTTGGGGTCGAAGCCGATATTGGGATCGGCGTAGGGCAGGGCTGCCGCCACCCGGTCGCGTCTCTGGCGGGTAGCTTCCAGGTTTTTCTGAAACATCTCCATATTGCCGGGCCGGGGGCCGCTGTGGGCGAAACACAAAATTTCCGGATTCCACTCCACCAGTCGCTGCATCGCTTTCTCTTCACCCTCGCCCGGCTCCAGCAGGTAGTAATTGAAGAAGGTGCTGATCCCATGCAGCTGGATTTTGCGCCGGACCAGGTTGGGATCGTCCAGCTCGTAGCAGTCGGTGTCGCCCATGAAAAACACCCGCTTGCCGTCCACCATGCCGGTCATCGCCTGATGGTACATGGTCTGGCCGGGGAAGTGCATCACGGTGAATTCGTACTCCTTCCACCGGATCCGCTCATTGTCGTGCAGGATGCGGTCGGCCGGGATTATTTCCGGGGCCAGGCAGCAGAGGTTGTAGCGGTCGGGGTGGGCCAGGATGTCGGCCATGTTTTCGAAGACCCAGAACTTCGTGCCGAACCGTTCTCTCAGCGAGGGGAAGCCGCGCAGGTGGTCTTCGTGGAAATGGCTCGGGATCAACACTTCTACGGTCTTGATACACAGGGCCTTCACTACCTCGTTGACCGAATCGTAGCCGTAGCGCTTATCTGAGCGGCCTTCGACTGCGTAGTAGTCGTAGAACAGGGCGGTACTGTCCTGCGAAAGAAGGATATAGCCGGTGGGCCGGTAGTGGTAGAGGTGTTCGGTGACTTGCCGCCAGGGCCTGAGCGAGGTTTCGCGGACGCCACTGGGCCGGCCTGAACGGTCTTCCGGCTCCGGGCCGAAGTTGTACAGGGCTTCCAGGTGCTCTTTCAGCAGTTTCACCGCCGCGGCCGGATTTTCGATGGGATCGCCGTGCGAGGGCAGGAAAACCTGCACTTTTTTGGCCAGGAGCTTGTCCAGTCCCGCCAGGTCCTCCGTGACGCCGATCCAGCCGCCGTCCCAGTACTTGTGGTCGAAGCTGTAGAGGTTCCAGACCTTGCCCGGAGAGTAGATCATGTCGCCGGTGAAGGCATAGCGTTTCCCGGCGAGATCGACGATATAGGTGGCCGCGCCCTCGGTGTGGCCGGGCGTCTCGACCATCTCGATCCGCACATCCTCCCATTTGAAGACTTCGCCGTCAGCGAGCTTGCGGTCCACGCGAAGGTTTTGCCGCGGCTTGAAAGTGTCCGGCTTGTATTGGTAGCGGATGTAAATGTCGAAACCGTTCCAGAAACCGGCGGCGTCCTCGAAAAAGCGCGCCTCTTTCTCCGGCACGGCTACTTTGGTGCCGCCGGCGGCCAAGGCGGGGGTTGCTGCGCACTGGTCGCGGTGTGAGTGGGTGTGCAGGACCCAATCGAAAGCGTGGACGCCGATCGTCCCGGCCAGCTCCCGCACCCGGCCCTCGCCGCTGTCAATCAACAGGGCCCGGTCGCCGCGCTTGATCACGTAAACATTACAGGCGTCCGGCACCACGAACAGCCCCTCGGCGATCTGCCGGTAACCGGCCGGCTGAGCCGGGAGGCGGGGCAGGCCGAGTCCCACGGTCAGAAGAGCCGCCAGCGAAAGACCGATCGTTGCACCGCGAATTTGCCGTTTCATGAAATCCTCCTATTATGGGTCAGAGACTGTTGGACTACCCCGCGGCACCAGCCGCGACCTATCCAATTGGACAGATTCTCAAGTCTTCATCCCGATGCGGTGGGCAACCCGCCGGTGGCTTACGAGACCTTCTTCTGATTAATTTACAGTCAGATCACCCGAATCCTTGAAGCTTGACTGGATTAGTGGTGATATAGTTTCTGATTTCATCCATGTCTCCTTTTGACCTGATCACGTGCTCATAATAGCTCCGCTGCCAAACGGCGCTTCCCGAAGATCGTCTCTGGGTATTGATTTGTCTGGTAACGGTGGATTTATAAGATCGTATTACCGTTGCCAAATTTCCAGGTTTTGGCTCGGCGAACCGGTTAAACGTAGGGGCACGGCATGCCGTGCCCGTTTTTTCGTATTCAAGGATAATCAATATGCCATGGACATGATCCGGCATAACAAGAAAAGTATCAAGTTTGACGTTGGGGAAATGTTCAGGGAGGCATTGCCAGCAAGATTCAGCTATTTCCCCAAATTCATTTTTCTCAGATATGCATTCGAGGATTCGTCCCAGAAGCGGCAATTTATTGTACGTACATATCGTCACAAAATAAGCTCCAGGAGTCGAATAATCGTATTCCCGGAGTCTTATCGGTTTTCTCTTTGGGTATTTTTCACCCATATTGTGCGGACACGGCATGTCGTGTAACAAAGTCACCAAAATCCGTAGAATAGACAATACTCGGGCACGGCATGCCGTGCCCCTACGGCTTATCAAATCATTTCCCCAATAGCCGGGCGGCTTCTTCCTTGACTTTTTCATACCTGGCGAGGTCGCGGCTGAACGTGTCGACGCTGATCACCAGCTCCATGCACAGGCGCATCGCCTCAGCTTTCAGGCCGCGATCGGCCAGCAGGTAGATGTATTCTATGTCCTCCATTCCCTTGCGCAGGAGCTCGAGGCGGATCGAGCTGACCGGGCCGGCGACGTTTTCCTGGCCGCAGTATTCCTCGATCTCCTCGCCGGGATAGACCAGCGACCCCTCTCCGGCCAGCGGCGCGTTGCATTCGGAGTTTTTCCAGGTCACCGGGTCGCGCCAGGGGCTTTTCACTTCCGGCCAGAAATTGAGCGCCCAATAAAGGATGCCTTCGAGGCCGTAGTTATAGGTGATCCAGGCCACGGCCCGCGGGTCGATCCCCGGCTCGTCGATAAAGTAATTGGCCATCGGCCAGGTCTGGTCGCAGGAGATGTACCAGCAGGCATTGTGGCCGGCCGCGAGCTGTCGTACCAGCTCGGCGCGGTTGCCCTCCAGGGCGCTGCCGTGGACCACCCAGTCGGTCGCCACCGAGGCCAGGGAGGGCCAGGAGGGATCCTGCGGCAGGGGCTGTTCGGACACCTGGTAGCCTATCTCGGCGCTGACCGACCGAACCAGCTTACCCCACTCGATCAGCTCCTCGTACTGTTCCCTGGTGCTCGGCTCATCCACCGGACCGAAAAAAGTGAGCTTCTTCTGCCAGCCGTTCTGCCGGTAGTGATCATAGATTCCACCCACCCAGCCGCGCACTTTGCGGTCAAAGGCCGGAGTGAATTTTTCGCGTTCGGCCCGGCGTTCCAGTTCCCGCGGGGCCACCGGGAAGGTGACCCGGCGGTAGGCCGGGTGGTTCAGAAAGTGTTTCTCCCACTTCGAATCCGGCCAGCTCAGCGTCAGAGAGTCGGCGGTTTCCCTGCTCTGTGGCAGGATCAACGGATTTGACCAGGGTTGGATGCCGCGTTCGAGCATGAAATCGAAGTAGGCGGCCAGGACGTCATCGAGGGTCCGGCCGGCCAGCCGCCGGTCATCGTAGTAACCCCTGAGCCAGCCGGGCGAGCATTCGAACAAGGCGTACTGATGGAAGGCGGGCGGCAGGTCGAAGCCCCGCGCGGTAAGCTCCACCGGAAAAGCCGCCAGAACCTTATCTCCGGCCATGACTCTCACCTCGCCCCGGTAGAGGCTCGCCTTCTGGCCCCTCGGCACCTCGATCTCCACCCAGAACGTCTGGTTGTTGTGACGCTGCCAGCGGTAGGGCGCGATGTCCACCGGCCGGGTGAGGCGGACCAGGGGGTCCGGGTACCAGCCGGCCTTGCCGTATTCGGTGCTCGGCGCGTAGACCTTGACCGCCGGACACAGGTAAACCCAGACAGCTTGGGCCGGCAACCTGCCGCCCTTCGCCTCGAACGCTCCCGCCTCGACAATCACTGCCTCCAAGCTGTCGCGGTCCACGGCCACGATCACCTGGAAGAGGGCATGCTCGCCGCCTGCGGCGGCCAGCCTCACCACCGGATCGCTCTCGCTCCAGAGGTGGCTGTTCTTGTCGTAGCTGGTTTCGAGGCGGGTGATTTTGGTTTCGGCAGGTGCGGGCCAGATTTCCACCCCGGCGGGCAAACTAACCGCCGGCAAGAGACAGCAAATCGCTAACAGCGGCAAAATACTCTTCATCGGACAGGCTCCCTCGGCTGGAAATTGTACGGTGATTCGAACGTAAGACTCGTTTTCTTTTGTTTTGTGTCCGGGCCTTATAATTTATACTCAACTATCTTCTGAGTGGCAACAGTCAGGCTAAAATTATGTCACCACGGAGAAGCGCCATGAATATCCCGACCAAAAAATTATTCGTCCCGCTGTTTGCCGTGATCGCTGCCGTACTGACCGTTTGCAGCTCCCGGGAGCCGGTCCAGGCCCCCGCGGCGGGCGGCCAGCCGCTCTGGGAAATACTCGGCCCCGGCGGCGGCGGCTCCACCTTCTTCCCCACTTTCCACCCCACCAACCCGGACCGGATCGCCATCCGCTGCGACATGACCGGGATTTACCTGAGTTCCGATGGCGGCGCATCCTGGAAGATGCACAACCTGCCGAGCGGCACGAGCGCATTCGCTTTCGAGAAGGACAACGCCGAGGTGGTTTACGTGGGGGCCACCGGCCTCTACCGCACGGAAGACTTCGGCGGGAGCTGGCAGCTTCTCCTGCCCCCGGCGGCCGCTACCCTGGGCCGGCGCTACGAATCCGACCATGCGGACTTTGGCTGGAGGGTGCGCGAGGGCAGCGTCTACCCGCAGGCTGGGGCCGACGTCACTGCGATCCTGGTCCATCCCGACAACCCCGCCACGCTCTATGTCGGGCTGGGCGGCCGTGATGGCGCCGCGGTCTATGTCTCCACCGACCGCGGCCGGTCCTGGAAGCGCGCCGCCGAACTCGACAGCCGCGCAGTCGGCCTGTTTTCCGCGCCGGAGGAGCCGGAGGCGATCTACGCCGCCACCGCTCGGACTATCTACCGGCTGGACCCCGCCGGCGAAGAGATTTCCCGCTCGCCCCTGCCCGACGAGCTGGCGCCGGCCAATTGCGTGGCCGGAGGCTGGGACCCGGAGATCAGCCGGATGCGCTTTTACGCCGTGGGCAGCTCTGTATTGTGGGGCGAAAATCCCCGTCCGCGCGGCGTGTACGTGTCCGGGGACGGCGGCCAAAGCTGGGAGAGAGTCGACGAGCGGATGGCCGGACTGGCCTCTATCCCGGCCGATCAGGTGCAACAGTCCTTCGACTACGTGGCTACCTCCACTCTCGACAGCCGCACCGCCTACCTGGTCTGCGACCGGTTCATGGACAAGAACCCCCGGGGCGAGGTGGGACATTGGTACGGGATTTTCAAGACCACCGATGCCGGGAAGTCCTGGAGCTGGGTCTTCCGGGAGGGAGGGGGCTCGAGCGATTACACCCGGCGCGAGGGCTGGGTGGCGCAAAATGTCCACGACTCCTGGTCCAGCCAGGCTTTCGGCGGGGAATTTGTCCGGGTGATCTGCACCGGCGTGTTCCCGGCCGACCCGGAAATCGCGGTCTTCACCGACTGGTACCGGGCAATGAAGACGGCGGACGGCGGACGGACCTGGAGCGCACTCTACAGCGAAACCCTGCCGGACAGCTCCGTGAAAAGCCGCGGCCTGGACGTCACCACCTGCTACGGCGTGCATTTCGACCCCTTCGATCCAGGCCATTTCGCGATCAGCTACACCGACATCGCCTACTGGCACACTTTCGACGGCGGCCGCACCTGGCGGCGTTCGGTGGAAGGCATCCCGCCGAGCTGGGACAACACCTGCTACTGGGTGCAGTTCGACCCGGCGGTCAAGGACCGGCTCTGGAGCGCCTGGAGTAGCTGGCACGACCTGCCCAAGCTCAAGATGACCCGCATCCCCGGCTGGAAAACCGGCGCCGTGGGCGGCGTGGCGGCCTCCAGCGACGGCGGCCGGAGTTGGAAAGTGTCCAGCGATGGCCTGCCGGAGAACGCGCCCACCACCTGCCTGCTCCTGGACCCGGCGTCCCCGGCCGGGGCGCGGACCCTCTATGCCGCGGTCTACGGCAAGGGGGTTTACCGTTCGACCGATGACGGTGCGACCTGGGAGCGGAAGAACGCCGGCATCGAGGAGCCGGAGCCCAACGCCTGGGAAGTCGTCCTGGGCGCCGATGGCACCCTGTACCTGGTGTTGGCATTCGACGTCATCTTCGACGGCGACAACCGGGCCCTGCGCGATGGCGCTCTCTACCGCTCCCCGGACCGCGCCGAAAACTGGCAGAAAGTGGCCCTGCCTGCGGGTGTCCGCTTCCCCAACTCGGTGGAAGCCGACCCGCGCCAGGCCGACCGGCTCTTCCTGGCCGGCTGGGCCAGCGTGTCCACCAGCGACTACGGCGGCCGTCCGGCTGACGGCCCGGCCACTGAAAAATCGGAGGGCGGGGTGCTGTACTCCGAGGACGGCGGCCGCTCCTGGCGGCAGGTGTTCGACCCGGGGGCCTACGTCTACGATGTCACGGTGGATCCCGAAAAACCCGGCCGGGTGTATCTCAACACCTTCATGCATTCGGCTTTCACCAGCGACGATTACAGCCGCACCTGGACGAGGATGGCCGGCTACGACTTCCACTGGGGCCACCGCGTGATCCCGGACATTCACCATCCCGGCCGGGTATACCTGACTACTTTCGGCGGAAGTGTCTGGCACGGCACGCCAATTGTCAAATGAGGATTTATAGGGCACGGCATGTTCTCCCTGTTTTACCCGGATTTCGCAAATTGATATTGCCCCTACAAAAAACTTGAACAGAAATATTTTTATGAACCCCGGTTATGAGGGCCGTGCCCTGTTTTAATAATAGAGAGGAAGAACCCGGAGATTGCGCTTGCGGCCGCCGGCCGCCTCGATCATCAATTCCTTGATATGCTACAGGAAATTGCGGCTTCTGTTTGAAAAAACCTTGTCATTACCGCAGTAATGTATTAGCTTTAATATGAGTTTTAGCTACCCGCCTTTCACGGCACAGACCTCCGATCTAATTCGCTTCTTATGGAAGACTACGCCCTCGTTCTGGAAAACGTCTCTAAGAAATTCGGCGACACAGTGGCGGTGGACTGCCTGGACGCGGCACTGCCCGCGGGCTGCATCTACGGATTCCTCGGCCCCAACGGCGCGGGCAAGACCACCACTCTGCGCATGGTGATGGACATCATCCGGCCGGACAGCGGCACAATCCGGGTGCTTGGCCACCCGGCGGCCGGCCGGGTCAAGGACGGGATCGGCTACATGCCCGAGGAGCGCGGGCTGTACCGCAAGATGACCGCCCGCCGGGTGCTGTCCTTCATTGCCGGAATCAAGGGAGTGCTGCCGGCCGAGGTGCCGATCGCGGTAAACCATTGGCTGCGCAAGGTGGGTCTGGAGGACCGGGCCGACAGCAAGGTGGAGGAGCTTTCCCGAGGCATGCAGCAGAAGCTGCAGTTCGCCGCCACCGTGGTCAGCGATCCACAGCTGGTGATCCTCGACGAGCCTTTCAGCGGGCTCGACCCGGTGAATCTCGACCTGGTCAAGGAGGTCATGAGCGGTTTCCGCAGCCAGGGCAAGACCGTGATCTTCTCCACCCACATGATGGAGCAGGCCGAAAAGATCTGCGATTACCTCCTGCTGATCAACAAGGGCCGCAAGGTAATCGACGGCACACTGGAGCAGATCCGCTCCCGCTACACCTCCGACCGGGTGCTGGTCGAGGCGGAGGACCCGGAATACCTGCCGGGCAAGCTGCCCGGAGTGACCGAGGTGACCAGGCAGGGTCGGAAGATCGAATTGGTCCTGGCCGAGGGCGGCGACTCGCAGAAAATCCTGCAGGAGCTGGCCGGCCGGACCAGG
>JAZDIG010000181.1:0-2738 GCA_043805105.1 Candidatus Glassiibacteriota bacterium
CACCATAAACTTATCCCTCCAATAACGGGTTAACCGGGCGTTAAAATCACTGGGGCCAAAAAAACGTGGGCCCCTTGGGGTGGGCGGTTTATTTTTTTGTTGGGGGGTTTCGCCACCCGCCACTACATTCTTGTCCCTAAAAAATTCTCGGAATTCACAGCGGTCAGATTTGCATCTATTTGACTATGGCCTGATAAACCAGGACTTCGAACTGGTCCAGGAGCTGCATGCCTCCGGTCGGATGAAGCTGGGACATGATGATGCCGATCAACCTCTCTTTGGGATCGATAAAGAAACGGGTATTATAAAATCCTCCCCAGCCGTACTGGCCTACCGAGCCTATCTCCCGCAAAGCGGTCTGGATGCCGAAACCCAGGCCGAAATCCCCTCCCGGGTCGGGCGTTTCAACCTGCACCGCGGTCATCAGCTCGACTGATTTGGGACTGAGCAGGCGGACGCCATCGAGCTCCCCGCCGTTCAGCAGCATCTGGGAAAACCGCGCGTAATCGTGGGCTGTCGAACATAGCCCGCCGCCGCCGGACTGGTAGATTTTCTGCCCGTTGTACGGATAATCGGCATCGTAGCTGAACGAAGCCTCGACTATCGGCTGGTCGGGGAAACGATTCAGACCCTGGCCTTCGTACCAGGTATAGGCGGTGGCGAGCCGGCCGAGCTTGCTTTCGGGCACGAAAAACTGCGTGTCCTCCATGCCCAGCGGCTTGAAGATCCGCGAGCGCAGGAATTCGGCGAAAGGCATTCCGGAAACCACCTCCACGAGGTAGCCGAGGACGTCGATGGACAGGCTGTATTCGTACCTCTCCCCGGGATTGAACAGCAAGGGAAGCCTGGCCAGACGCTTTATACTTTCGCCGAGGGTCAGGGTCTCCTTTTTCACCCCGTGGCCGATTGCATTTTCCTGGTAGAGGGCACCGAGCTCCGGGTTCCAGTGATAGGTGAGCCCGGACGAATGGGTGAGCAGATTACGGATGGTTATTTCGTTGTCCGCCGGTACGGTGTAGGTCTCTTCGGTCGAAGTTCTTTTGAGGACTCTGGGATTCTTGAATTCAGGAATGAATTTCGAGACCGGATCACTGAGCATGAAGCGGCCTTCCTCATAGAGCATGATCACTGCCACGCTGGTTATCGGCTTGCTCATGGAGCAGATACGGAAGATCGCGTCCTTGGGCATCGGCATGTTCTTTTCCCGGTCCTGATAGCCGTGGGCCTTGAGCCAGGCGACCTTGCCATCGCGCAGTACCAGGCTTACCGTTCCCGCGACTCTTTCCCTGGCGATGTAATCATTGACCACCGCGTCGATCCGGGCCAGCTGCTCTGTCGACAGGCCCACCTGTTCCGGCTTGACGGACGGCAGTTCCGCGGCTCGCAGGGGGAAAACCGTAAAGGCAGCGGTAAACAGGACGAGCGCTAATCCGGTCAATAGCCGTTTCATGATCTTTCTCTCCTTGGCTTGATACCACCGGTTAGACAGCAAAAGGGGAATAATTATCACTATAGCGGAAAGCCGGCTCTGCCACAAGCTCAGCGGGTGGCTTTAATATTACATGTGACCGGTGAAGCCTGGGCTGAATCCCGAAGCTGAGGCATCAGATTTCCGCCGGGCTTCGCGCTGGTTTCCACTATCGGCGTGTCGCACGATCCATTTCCTCCGATCTCACGCCGCTCTTGAATACCGCCGCAACTGATGGTAACATTTCAATAAGTAGAGAGCTGAATTGCGGGACAAGGAGAATAAGGCCATGCAGATAAGACTCGCCTACGGGAAAGAAGGGTTACAAGTCAGGCTGCCCGACAATTTGCGGCCGCAGGTGCTGGAGCCAGAATATATAGCAGGATTGCCCGACCAGGCCGGGGCGGTCCGGGAGGCGTTACGCAAACCCGTTGCCTCACCGCCGCTCAAATCCCTGATCGACCCCGCCGGGAAGGTCGGCATCGTCTTCAGCGACATCACCCGTCCAACGCCAAACCGGCTGCTTATACCAATCATCCTGGAGGAGCTCAGCCCTCTCCCCGCCGACCGGATAGTTCTTTTCAACGCCACCGGCACGCACCGGCCTAACACGGAAGCCGAACTGAGGCAGATGCTGGGAGATGAGATAGTCGACAACTACCGCATCGTCCAGAACGACGCCAATGACCGCCGGTCGCACGTTCGGGTGGGCAGGACCGCGGGCGGGAACGAGATCCGGCTGCACGGAGAGTACCTCGAATGCAGGACGAAAATTCTCACCGGCTTCATCGAGCCCCACTTTTTCGCCGGGTTCTCCGGCGGGGGCAAGGCCTGCATGCCCGGCCTGGCCTCTCTTGAGACAATCTGCCGGAACCACAGCCCGCAAAACCTCAACAGTCCACTGGCGACCTGGGGGGTCACCCAAGGCAACCCGGTCTGGGAGGACATCCACGAGGCGACTTCTTTCGCCCCGCCGGCCTTTCTGGTGAACGTGGCGCTGAACCGGGACAAAGAGACGACCGGGGTGTTCGCCGGAAACTGGGAAAAAGCCCACCGGTCGGGCTGCGACTTCGTCAGGGAGCGCGCGATGGTCCCGGTCGAAAAACCCTTCGACATAGTAATAAGCTGCAATTCGGGATATCCGCTGGACCTCAACCTCTACCAGGCGGTCAAGGGGATGAGCGCGGCGGCCAACGTGGTCAAGCCGGGCGGGAGCATTATCGTGGCGGCCGATTGCTGGGACGGTATCCCCGAGCACGGCGAATTCGCC
>JAZDIG010000182.1:0-2911 GCA_043805105.1 Candidatus Glassiibacteriota bacterium
GCGCCTGGATGATTTCGCCTTTCTTCGTGCTGCCCTGGCTTTTCCTGCCGCTCGGAGTCTGGCTCGAGAAGCCCGGAGTGGCCGAGCCGGTGCTGAGCGGCAACCCGGTGCTGCTGGCCGTGCTGGGAATCGTTTTGGCAGCTTACGGCTTCTACACCGCCTGGCTCGTCCTGCGCGACCCGGACAGCCTGGCCGTAACGGAAAACCATCCGTCCTGGACGCACATGTACCTGTTGATGATGACGGCTCAGACCGGCTTTGCCGCGGCCTATATGCTTTAAGACGGGGGATCGGATTCACTTTCGCAGTAAACTCATGAGGAATGAATGAGAGAGAGAATCAATAAAGATAGACGGGCCGGGGAGGCGGTGGTTTCCCGCCGCGAGCTGCTGAAAAAAGGCGCCCTGCTGGCCACCGCGGCCGCGCTGCCCGAGGTGTCCTGCGGGTCAAAAGGCGTACCGGCCAGGCAACTGGACCGCAAGGTGATAATCCTCGGCTACGATGCGGTCGACCCGCGGCTGGTGCGCAAGTTCATGGAGGAAGGCCACCTGCCGAACCTGAAGGCCCTGGCCGAGGAGGGTACATTCTGCGAACTGACCAGCTCGATACCACCGGAATCGCCGGTGGCCTGGTCCACCTTTTCGGTGTCGGGCCAGGCCGGAGTGCACGGCATTTACGATTTCCTCAACCGTGACGTAGCCACCTACACTCCCCGGATCGCCGCAGCGGAGCCGGAATATCCGAAGTTTCTCTGGGACCTGATCCCGCTGGGCAAGCCTCATGCGCGCTGCCTGCGCACGGGCAAGCCATTCTGGGTCCAGGCCGCCGAGAACGGGATCCGGAGCGCCGTGCTCGAAGCCCCGGTGTCTTTCCCCGCCACCCGGCTCGAAGCCGACAGCGTGCTGTTGACCGGTCTGACCACTCCCGACTTGCGCGGCACCCAGGCCACCTATCATTTCTTCACCACCGACATCTACAGCGAACAGCTGGGGGACACCGAATTCGGCGGGAAAGTGACGCCTATCGAGTTCGGGCCGGACCGGCAGGCAGAAGCTCGGATCGCCGGCCCCTGGAATCCGATCACCCGCCAGAAGCGTAAGCGCCTGCTGGACGAGCGTAACCGGCTCACCGAGCAGAAAGCTCCCCGTTCGGAAATCGCCCTGATCGATGTCGAGCTCGACCGCCTGGAACAGGAAAGCCTCCTCACCCTCCCGGTCCGGTTCAGCCTGCCGGCCGGGGGCGGGAAGATCACCGTGGAACTCGGCGGCACGAGCCTCACCCTGGCCCAGGGCCAATGGAGCGACTGGGTGGATGTCGAGTTCTCGCTCGACTATCTGATCCGGCTGAGGGGGATGACCCGTTTTCTGCCGACCGAGATCGGCAGCGAGGTGAAAATCTACATGGCGCCGATCGAGATCCACCCCGAGGAACCGGTGCTGCCGATAAGCTGGCCTGAGGACTTTGCCGCAAAGCTGTACCGCCGGATCGGCCCTTACAAGACCCGGGGCTGGGCTGCCGAAACGGCTGCGCTCAAGGAGCGCAAGATCGACGAGCGCGCTTTCATGGAGGACCTCGACCGGATTATCGACGCCCGCGAGGCGATGGGCCGGGAGGTGCTCGACAATCACCGGCCGAACCTGTTCTTCGAGCTGTTCTCCTGCCCAGACCGGGTGCAGCACATGTTCTGGCGCCTGGTGGACAAGGAACACCCGATGTACGATGCCGATCTCGAGAAGGACTTCGGTGAGGCGATCCTGCATGTCTACCAGCGGATGGACCGGTTCGTGGGCGAAGTGCGCGGGAAATACGTGGACCGGGACACCCTCTTCGTGGTTTGCAGCGACCATGGGTTCAGCTCCTTCCGCAAGGGCGTGAACCTCAACACCTGGCTGGTGAAAAACGGCTACATGAAGCTGAAAGGCCAGGACGATCCCCGCTACAACCTGCGCGACCTGTTCGGCGGCGGGGATTTTTTCACCAATGTCGACTGGTCGAGCACCCGGGCCTACGCGCTGGGCCTGGGCCTTATTTTTATCAACCTCGTCGGCCGCGAGGCCAAGGGGACAGTCCAGCCGGGCGCGGAATACGACCAGCTCTGCCGGGAGATCGCCGACCGCCTCAAGGAGCTGCACGACCCCGAGGATGGGGCCGAGGTGGTCAAGGAGGTCTACCTGGGACGGGAAATCTACAGCGGCCAGCGCCTGGGAGAGGCGCCCGACCTGGTGCTGGGATTCGCCAGCAACTACCGGGTGAGCTGGCAGACCGCCCTGGGAGGCGTGCCTCCCGAGCTGATCGAATACAATCTGGAGAAATGGAGCGGCGACCATTGTTCGATAGACCGCCGGCTGGTGCCCGGCGTGCTGTTCGCCAACCGCCGGATAACGCTCGACGATCCCGAGCTGCGTGACCTGGCCCCCACTTTCCTCCGGTTCCTCGGCTGCCCTGTGCCGGATGAGTACGAGGGACGAAATCTGCTGCCGGCCTGAATTATGATAAATTGCTTGTGAGACAAGCCCACCGGATTAATATTGCACCACGGCGGTCGGAAACAGACCGCCGTGCTGCTTTCTGATACCCATTCAACTGGTTCGACGAGGTGTGCGCCATGAAAACTGCATTGCCGCGTTTATTTAAGTGCTGCGTCCTGGCTCTGCTGGCCGGGTGGACCGTTTTCCCGGCCGGCCGGGCGGTCGCCCAGTTCGACGTGCGGGAAGTGTCGCTGGATACCGTGAGGCTGAATCGTTTCCTGGAGGAGGAGGCCGGCCGGGTGAGCCAGGCGGCCTGGGCCAGGATCAGCACCCGCGCCAAGCTCGACAGCGAGCGCGAGACGCTCCTGAGAGAATTCCGTTTCATGATCGGGCTGGAGCCGCTGCCCGAGCGTACGCCGCTGCGCGCGACGGTGGTGCGCACG
>JAZDIG010000183.1:0-5443 GCA_043805105.1 Candidatus Glassiibacteriota bacterium
GAGTTCGACGAATTCATCTGCGGCGCTCCGGGCGGGTGGTTCCAGGACAAAGCGACCGGACAGCTTTACCTGAAGCTGGTCTCCGGGGCCGACCCCAACCGGATAGCGGTGCAGATCGCCAGCCTGGATGCCGGCTTCCACCTGAGCGGCGCCGACTGCGTGCTGATCGAGGGTTTCGAGGTGCGCGACTACGGCCGGAACACCGGAGGCAGCGGCATTCGAGTCGAACAGTCCGCCTGGAACGTGATCCGGCGCTGTGCGGTTCACGGCATGCAGTCCCAGGTCGAGCTTGCGGGGCGGCGGGCCGAGGGGAACCTGGTGGAAGGCTGCGAGCTCCGGGACAGCTCGATCCCTCTCTGGCCCTGGCAGATGACCAAAAGCCACGATGAAGAGGGCGGCGGCGTGATGAGCACCGGCGGAAGGGGAAACGTGGTGCGCGGCTGCACGATCCACGACCTGTTCGATGGACTGGCCCCATCCTACTGGGACAGTCTCTGGAACGAGGCTTACAACTGCGACTGGGACGTCCACGGCAACGGAATCTACAATACCCGGGACGACATTATCGAGCCGGAAGGCCCGTGCATCAATTTCCGTTTCTGGAACAACGTCTGCCACAGCCTTTTCGTCGGCGTGTCGCTCACCCCGATAAACGTCGGTCCCACCTACGTGCTCTACAATCTGATCTACGACCTGCAGTTCAAAAACTTCAAGTACGGCGGCTCCGATCCCGGCTGGTGCTACATCCTGCACAACACGGTCTGCAGCATCAACCGCGGGCACGACCTGATGGTGATCAGCCAGCCCTTTAAAGGACAGATTTACCGTAACAACATCCTCTGGGCCACCGGCTGGGCCATGTGGTCCTCCAGAAAACCGCTGGCGGCCGAAAACGACCTGGACTACGACTGCTGGTACAGCTCGGACATCGACTGGTTCCGCGGCTACACCGGCCTGGCGCACAAGCGTCTGTTCCGTTTCGAGGGGCGGGAATATTTCTTTATTAAAGATTTCACTGAAGCATTCGGCTGGGAGAAGCACGGCCTCCAGGCCCACCCGCGGCTGGCCGACCCCGGTTCCGGCGACTTCCGCCTGCTGCCGGACAGCCCCTGCCTGGACCGGGGAGTGGTCCTTCCCAACATTAACGATCGTTTTGTCGGGGCCGGCCCCGATCTGGGCGCCTTTGAAAGAGGCTCGGCCAACCGGAGCCGCTTCCCCCTGGGTGAGGTGCGATAACAGGTTAACTCCTGCAGCCTCAGGCGGCTTCCGCGGACCGGCCCAACAACGCGAGCCGTGCGGTTCATATCGACCTAAGACGAACTTAAAATCCCGTACCGTAACTATCAGGCCTGCCTCATTTTTATCGCGGAGGGTAGATTGAAAAACAATAGAACTCTGATTGCGCTCCGGCTTGCCTGCGCCCTGACTGCCATCACCGGCGGCTCCCTGGCCGCCTCGGTGACCGGGGTCTGGGCCGTGGACGACGGCCAGAAAATCTACCGCTACCAGAACGACCACGTCCTTCGCCGGGGCAACAGTATCTGGGACGGGAAGAGCATCCATCTGGAAGGCTTCTATAACGAAATACTGGGCTTCCAGATCATTGTCGAAGCCGACAGTTTCGGCGCCCGGGAGGTGGAGGTCGTGATTGACCCTCCGCTGCACGCGGCCAGCGGCAGAAGGATCGGCGGGACCGTGCCGGTGAACTTCGGGCCCGGCGGAGCAGTCGAGCTTTTCAGCCAGCACTACCTCAAGCTGGAGGACCTTACCGAAATCAAGTCCAAGACCAACTGGCTGGCCGGCTGCCTCCCCCCCCGGACCAGCGGCTGGATTCCGGACGCCCTGATCCCGACCGATGCCCGCCAGGGCCAGGGCGGCCTGCCCCTGGACATCCCCCGCGCCCGGACCCAGGTGATCCGCCATCACGAGGTAACGGTCGTCCCCACGCCGGCCACGCAGAACCAGGGCTTCTGGATCGACCTGCACCTGCCCCGCGACAAGGCCTGGCCGGCAGGACTCTACCGCGGGCGGATCCAGGTTTACGAATCCGGCCGGGAAGCGGCGGCCCTGCCCTTGGAAGTAAACCTGCTGCCCCGTTACCTGCCGGATGAGAACCACTCCAATGTCTGGCTCTTCCATAGTGCGATCCAAAAGTATTTCCCGGAGCTCAGCGAACAGGAAGTGGAAAAGCAGCTCAAGTTCCTCTGCCATCGCCACCGCATCGACCTGGTGGGAGGCTGCCAGGCGCACAAGTCCGCTTTCGATGAAAAGCTCCTGGCCGACTACCAGCCCTACCTCGACGGCCGCGCCTTCACCCCGGAAAACGGCTACCGGGGGCCGGGTGAGCGCTACGGGGAAAAGCTCTTCGTGATCGGCATGTACGGCGCGGATGTTCTGGACCGGGAAAACCCGGAATCGATCCGGCGGCAGAGCGACCTCTGGGTGAACTGGTTCGAAAAAAACGCGCCCGGAGTCCGGTATTTCTACTACATTATCGACGAGCCGGGGAAAACCCAGTTCGAATGGATCGATAAAATCTCCAAGGCGATCCACGAAAATCCGGGGCCCGGACACCATCTGCCGGTGTTCCTCACCCGGGAGTACACCGAAGAGATAAAGGACGCGATCGACATCTGGGCCGGCCAGATCGACCTGGAAAAGCGGGCCACCCTGCCGCCGGGCAAGGACTACTGGTTCTACAACGGCAACCGGCCGCACTGGGGCCATACCCTTCTGGAAGTGGAGCCGGCCGACCTGATAGTCAACGCCTGGATCAAGTATCTCTACCAGGTCCCCACCTGGTTCATCTGGGAGGGCACGCAGTGGGAGCACAACAGCTCCGGGCCCAAAGGCCACCTGCACCAGCGGATTTTCAGCAATCCCCTCACCTACGTCAACTGGTGGTGGGACTACGGCAACCTGGACGGCGTGCTGGTCTATCCCGGCCGGATGCCCTATTACCCGGACGAGGACCGGGGGCTCAGCCGCCTGCTGCCCTCGGTGCGGCTGAAAAACATCCGCCGGGGCCAGCAGGACTACGAGCTGATGTGGCTGGCCCAGCAGTCTGCGGGCCGGGACCCGGTGCTCGCCGTGGTAAAATCCATCGTGCCCAAAGCTTTCAGCGACGTCAGGGAAGGCGAGCCGGTGCCCTGGACCGAGGAAGGCGAAAATTACGCCCTGGCACGGAAAAAGCTGAGGGCGCTGATCAGGTAACCAAAACCGTCTTCGAGAGGTAAAGTTGGAATTCAAGATCGATTACCTGCCCGCGCTGCCCCAGCGCCGCGACGTGCCGATCGGCTGCGTGGGCGCCGGCTTCATCATGGCCGACTGCCACCTGGTGGCCTACCGTCAGGCGGGTTTCAACCCGGTGGCGATCACTTCCGCCGGAGCCGAAAGCCGCACGAAAGCCGCCGTCAGACACGGTATCCCGAAAGTTTACGATTCGGTGGACAAGCTGCTGGACGACCCGGAGATCGAGGTGCTGGACGTGGCCGTGCCGCCCGACCTGCAACTGGCGGTGATCCGCGAGGCGGTCAAACGCCGTCACCTCAGGGGCATCCTGGCCCAGAAGCCGCTGGGTGCGGATTTCAGCGAGGCGGCCGAGGCGGTCCGGCTCTGCCGCGACGCCGGCATCACCCTGGCGGTCAACCAGAACATGCGCTACGACCAGTCGATACGCGCCCTCAAGGGGCTGCTGGGCCAGGGGGCCCTGGGCGAGCCGGTGCTGGCCACGATCGAGATGCGGGCTATCCCGCACTGGATGCCCTGGCAGGCCCGTCAGGGCTGGTGCACCCTGCGGATCATGTCGATCCATCACCTCGACACTTTCCGCTTCTGGTTCGGCACGCCGGACCGGATCTACGCCAGCATCCGCCCCGACCCACGCACCCATTTCAGCCACACGGATGGGATCTGCCAGTACATCCTCGAATATGACCGCTCGGGCCTGCGCGCTTCTTCCTTGGATGACGTCTGGACTGGGCCGGCCCGGGAGGGCGCCGGCAGCGACATCTATATCCGCTGGCGGGTGGAAGGCACTCTCGGCCTGGCCCGCGGCACGATCGGCTGGCCCAAATACCCCGAACGCACTCCCAGCACGCTGGATTACACCACCACCGGGGACGGCCGCTGGCATCAGCCCCGCTGGAACGAAGTCTGGTTCCCGGACGCTTTCGCCGGGCCGATGGCCGAGCTGCTGAGGGCGCTCGAAACCGGCACCGAACCCGACCTCTGCGGAAAAGACAACCTGGGCACCCTGGCCGCGGTGGAAGCCGCCTATGAATCAGCGGCCACCCATACAGCGGTCTCACCCTTCAAATGGCTCGAGGAGAACTGACCATGAAACTCGGACTGATCAACAGCGCGTTCTCCCAGGTAGGAGTAAGCTTCGAGGAGGGCATCCGGCACGCGAAGGAAATCGGCTTCGACACGATCGATATCCAGACCGAGGCCTGGGAAATTTCGGACGAAGAGAAGAAAATGATGGTGAAAGTGTGCGGCAAGTACGGCCTGCCGATCGTTTCGGCTCCAGTCTGCGCGCTCGGCATCGCGGATTTCGCCGAGCCGGTGAGGCGGTTCCACGTCCAGCGGGTCAAAAAATTCGTCGACTTCGCGCGGGATATCGGCGCGCGCAATGTCCTGCTGGTGCTGGGCGAATACCTCTGGCAGCAAGAGGTGATTCCGCCCCGGATGCAGTGGGACTGGGCTGTGGAAGGCGCGCGGGAGATCGGCCGCTACGCCGGCGGGAACAAGGTGGAGATCGTGCTCGAGCTGGAGCCGTTCAAGCTCTCGATTGTGAACTCCGTCGAAAAGATGGCACGCTTCATTTCGGACGTCAACTGCCCGGCGGTGTTCGCCAATATCGATGTCAGCCACGTCTTCCTGGCGGGAGACAAGCCCGAGGACATGCTCAAGCTCCGCGGCAAAGCCCACCACGTCCATTTTTCTGACTGCGACGGCAAGGTCCACGGCGACCTGCCGCCGGGCAAAGGCGTGATCGACTTCCGGCCGTTCATGAAGGTGCTCAGGGAGCTGAACCTTCCCGGCAGCCTCAGTATCGAGCTGGAGTACAGCCCGCAGCCGGACAAGATCGTCGAATGGGTAACCGACGCCTACCGGGAAACCGCCCGGCTGATGGACGAAGCGGCGCTTCGCGGTTGACAGAATCCAAGTACGCCATCCAGGATTATTTACGCGGATTATTCACAAATTATCATAAATCCTTGTAGGGGCGGACCCACAAAACGCTAAGTTGTTATCATTGACATTTAATCTTTCAGGATGATTTGAATGACACACCCCGCCCCGGAAGCCGGGGCACCCCTCTTGCTAGAGGGGAGTTAAACACTTGTCATTCAGGCACTTGCACATTGCCTGAGCTGCGGCGGGGAAAATCCCCTCTAAAAAGAGGGGTGCCCGCGAAGCGGGCGGGGTGTGTAAATCG
>JAZDIG010000184.1:0-3678 GCA_043805105.1 Candidatus Glassiibacteriota bacterium
AGCCGGAAGTCCACTTCCCGGACGAAACGGACCGTATCGCCGTAGGTTCCCGCAGCCAGCGCCGGTCCCGGCACGCCGAAAGCTCCATCCCGGGCCGGCTGTCCCCCGGTCCAGGCCGGAGTGGAGAAATCGTCCCAGAAAATCACCTCCCCGCCCTCCGGCACATGGGCCCCGGCCCGAACGGCCCAGCCCGCACACAGGACTGCCGCAGCCAGCCACCAATATCGCATCGGTACCTCCTTGAACTGTTCGGACAAGCGGATCGACCTTAAATAATATCAAGCCGGCAGCCGGCCGGGCAAGAGCCTTCCTTTCGGAACTGGTTCTCAGGTTTCTATCACCGCGGAACTCGGCCGGCCTGATTGCAATATGACTTTAAGCCTTGCCTTATCGAAAAAACAAGCTTAACTTTTGCAAGTCTTTTCTCGTTCTTATAGTGACGATCCTTGTTTCCCCATTGCAGATGGTCCTTTCACCCTGATGAAACCGAGCGGTTATCCGGCGGCCGTAATTGCGGCCGTATTGACTATAGCCGCCTGCGGCGGCAATCCGCAGACTGTGGCCCAAAGCCCGGCGAAACAAATTCCGGCAGCGGAAGAGCCGGCCGATACGTTCGACCTGATGGCCCACAGCGCGCTGGACACCACCTCGGGGGTGTTCGAGGGCGAATACGACGAGGCGGTCAACGACTCGATCAAGGTGATGGCCAGGGTCAGGGTCAGGCTGGAAGACGGCCGGATCACCGCCATCGATCTGCTGGACACGGCCTGGGTCCATCCGGCCGCGGCCAGGCTCATACCCCAGCGTATAATCGAAAGCCAGCGGCTGCCGGTGGAAGCCGTCTCGGGAGCGTCCGTGGCGAGCTGGACGCTGATGACGGCCACCGCCGTGGCGCTCGAGATCGACCTTACCGAACTCGAAGACTCGACAGCCGAACCAGACTCTCTCTCGGGAAATTGACCTTCACGTTCACAAGGAGTCAGCAGCCATGAACCAAAAGGACACGAAACCCGTTCTGTGCGACCCGATATCACGCAGGGAATTCATTAAGATCAGCGCCGCCGGCGTGGCCGCGGTCGGCGCGGCCGGCAATCTCGGCTGTTCCAGTGAAGTCATCGTGCCCAGAAAGCCGCTGGGCAAAACCGGCATGAACGTCTCGATCCTGGCCCTGGGCGGCGGCAGCGCCCTGACCATGGTAAAGAGCGACGACGAAGCCGTTGCGCTGCTGGACCTGGCGCGCCGCAAGGGAATCAACTACTTCGACACCGGCGCGGAATACGATAACGGCAAGAGTGAAAAGCGGTTCGGCATGGCGCTGGCCCCCCACCGCAAGGAGATTTACCTCAGCACCAAGTACGGCCCCGGCGAAAACCCGGACGAGCTGATGAAGAAATTCGAAGAAAGCCTCAAACGCTTCAATACCGATTATATCGATGTGGCCAACATGCATGGGTTGACCGCTCCCGATGACGCGGAAAAGATGTTCCAGTCCGGGGCGCTGGAAACCCTGGTCAAGCTCAAGGAACAAGGGGTGGTCAAAAACATCGGGGCTACCGCGCACCGGCCCAGACCGCTGCTCGAAGGAATGAAGCGCTTCCGCTTTGATTCCGTCTACGCGGCCACCAATGCCACCAGGCTGCATTTCGTGGGTGAGTTTGACGGGGCTCCCGAGGGGAGTTTCGAAGATGAAGTCATACCACTTGCCAACGAACAGGGTATCGGCCTGTGGGCCTTCAAGGTTACGGGTCAGAGATTACTGATCCAGAAAAACAACGAACCGAACAAGGCCCCTGGACTGGAGCTGATCCGCTACGGATTCAGTCTTCCGGTGCATGGTGTAATCCTGGGTATGACCACTCCCGAACACGTGGTAAGCGCCTGCGAGCTGGCCGCGAATTTCAAGCCGATGACAACTGAAGAGATGAAGATGTGGAACGAAAGACTTGCCCCCAGTATCAGCGAACTGACCTACACCAATCCCTCGTATGTGGATGACGGCGGCTGGCGGGCGCACCTGGCCTGAGGTCAGCCTATAGACAAGACGAAAAAAGCGCCGGGAGGATCCCCGGCGCTTTTTTATTATCAGAATTCCCCGAGCCTGCGGGTAAACGGCTCGTGGCCCAGGGTGCCGTACCCCCGGCCGGTGGGAAATGATTTCAGGATGCCGTTGGTGACGTAGTCCCGCCCAAGGATCACCGCATCCTCCAGGCCCAGGCCGCGGGCCAGGCAGGCGGCGATGGCCGCGCTGAGCGTGCAGCCGGTGCCGTGGGTGTGCGGCGTGTCTATCCTTTCACCGCCGAACAGCCTGATCTGGCCGTCCGGCAGGGCGAGCAGGTCCACCAGCTTGTCACCCTTGAGGTGGCCGCCCTTGACCAGCACCCCCCGGGCTCCCATTTCCCGGAGGACTTTGGCAGCCCGGTGCATGGTTTCCTCGTCTTTCACCTCGAAGCCCACCAGCCTGCGCGCCTCGGCGGCGTTCGGGGTAATGACCAGCGCTCTGGGAAAGAGCTTCGCCACCATCACTTCCACCGCCTCGTCCTCCAGGAGCGGGTCGCCGCTCTTGGCCACCAGCACGGTGTCGAGCACCAGGGGCGGACCGGGATAGCGCTCCAGGACCTCGGCCACGGCACGGATTATCTCGCTATCGGCCAGCATGCCGCACTTGAGCGCATCCACGCCGATGTCCTCCAGCACCGCCTCCATCTGACTGCGGACAAACTCGCCGGTCACCTTGAAAACGCCGGTGACGCCGACCGAATTCTGGGCGGTGAGCGCCGTGACGGCGCTCATGCCGAAACAGCCGAAATTCTGGAAGGTTTTCAGATCCGCCTGAATCCCCGCCCCTCCGCCGCTGTCGCTCCCGGCCACGGTGAGTGCCCGGGGGGGACAAGATCTATTTGTCATAAGCCAGTATCTCCGCAGTCAGTTTTATGTAATCCCGGGCGCCGTTGCTCGAGATGTCGTATTCAAAAATCGACTTGCCGAACGCCGGGGACTCTTTCAGCCTCGTGTTCTGGTGAATCACCGTCTTGAAAAGCTCCCTTGGGAAGAGGCGGTTGAGCACTTCGTAGATTTCCCGGCTGAGCCGGGTGCGGATGTCGAACTGGGTGGCCAAGATCCCCATCAGCCGCACCTGATGGCCGGTCTGCTGGCAGACGTCCTTGATCAGCTCGAAAGTTTGTTTCAGCCCGGAGATCGAAAAATAGTCCATGCCCACCGGGATGATCACCAGATCGGCGAATACCAGGGCGTTGAGATTGACCAGGTTCATCGAGCTGCTGCAGTCCAAAAGGACGTAGTCGCAGTTGGAGAGGTCTTCGAGGGCCTTGCCGAGCAGCCTTTCACGGCTGGTCTGGCCGGCGATCTTCCATTCGCTCTCCAGGAGCTTGCGGCCGCCGGAGGGCACCACGAACAGGTTGCGCCGCACCTCGCTCATGGCCGCCCGCCGGCCCAACAGCAGCGCATTGACCCCGTCATCGGTTTCCAGGTCGTAGATCTCGGACAAGTTGTTCTGCGGGTCGCAATCGACCATGATCACGCGCTTGCCATTGAGCGAGAGGCCATGGCCGATGTTGACCGTGGTGGTAGTCTTGCCCACTCCGCCTTTGGTCGAGATCACCGCAATCTTCTTCATTGCCGTCCCCGGTAACGGTATTCACGTTTTGCAGTCCGAGCTTA
>JAZDIG010000185.1:0-8258 GCA_043805105.1 Candidatus Glassiibacteriota bacterium
GTCGCCGGAGACTTTGATCAGGCCGCGATCGGTGTTTTTCCAGCTCGTGGAATTCAGCGAGCCGTCGATAATGGGCCGGGGGTTGCCGTCCCCGCGGATCACCAGCGGCGCCTGGGCCGTCCCGTTCGGTGTCAAGTCGAAAGTCTCGTAATAAGCGCCCGGCCCCAGCACGATCTCCTGCCCCGGTTGCACCTGGCCGATTGCCTGGGTAATGCTTTCATACTTCGTATAGGAGCCGCCGGCATGGATGTAAACGCCATGTTCCAGGCTGCTGGTGGAGGGGAATCCCGGAGTGGGCGGGGGATCCGGGCGCCGGGGGCCGGAGTGGGTGACTATCAGCAGCGGGGGAGCTCCGCCCTCGCGGCTGTTGAACCCGATATATTCGTTTGGATTCGTCCACATTTCCACTTTCAGGCAAAAGCTCGCGACGTCATCAGTCTGCGCCTTGACGAAATCGGTGACCGCCACCGAATTGTACTGACCGCCTGACACATAGACGCTGCCCAGGAGGTTGCCATCCACGGGCTTATTCAGCCACCAGAGATGGTATTCGTCCCAACCGTCCTCGGCCACGGCGTGGACTCTGAGCGTATCCTGACGGCCCCGGCTCTTCCACAGCTTCAGCTCGGCTTTCGAGACCGAGGCCTGGTCGATACCGTTGAGCTGGAAGCGGACGTAGGCCTGGTTGAACGAGTTCACCGGATCGTGGACGAATGTCCCCACGCAAAGGTATCCCTGCCTGCCGCCCCCCGGCGCCAGCTCATTGGAGGCGGCGCCCGAGATCGTGACGTCGGCGTCGCAGTACAGAGTGTCCACCGTCTCCTGGGCGTCGAGCCGCAGGCTGCACAGAAACAGCAGAGTCACCATTATTCTGAGATACATCGGATTTCCCCTCGTTTATCGTTTCAGATAAAGTTTTTCGAGACCGACATTCCCATTCACCGGGAGATTACAATTTCCCCGGAGGAAATTCAAGCCTGAGTTTATAGAATTTGGTCGGGAGTGCAGGAATTCCCTCTCAGACCGTATTCTTGAAAATGGTATTTCTCCGGTTTTGTTTAACGGTATTTCTCAGGTTTTGTGTAGGGGCGCACCCGCGTGTGCGCCCGATTACCATCGAGATAGTCCCGGACAATGGGCGGACACATGGGTCCGCCCCTACGGTGGGCCCGGCTATTCCCGGAAGCGAGCGAACACGAGGTTCGCCGCTATAACTCGGCTGGGGCGGATATTGCTTGAGCTACAGTCCTGACCGGTTGTAATTTATGGGGAAGACCGGGAGACTCCCCGGCTCCGGACACATATTTGTCGCTCACTCGAATCATGGCACCCTTTTCCGCACAAGAAATCCTCGGCGCAATCGACCTGGGCGGCACGAAAATCCTGTCGGTCCTGTTTTCCGGCGACGGCTCGATTCTCGGCCCGCCCGTGGAAACTCCCACCCTGGCGGATTCGAGCCCCGAGGTACTGGTCGACCGGATCGCCAGAAACTTCCGGAATACGCTGCGAAGCTGCGGCAGGCAGGCCGGGCAGGTCTCCCGGCTGGGGATCGGCGTGCCTACTACCGTCCAGTACAACAAAGGGCTGATCGACCCATCGCCCAACCTGCCCACGCTGACCGATTACCCGCTCGCCCGGGAGCTGACCGCCAGGCTCGGGATCCCGGCCGCCCTGGAAAAAGACGCCAATTGTTTCATACTCGGTGAAATGGCTTTCGGCGCGGCGGTGGGCAGCGGCAATTGCTGCGGGGTGACTATCGGCACCGGGCTCGGGGTGGGAATCGTCATCGGGGGCCGGCTGCTGCGAGGATCGCATTGGTGCGCCGGCGAAATCTGGACCTGCCCCTACCGGGACGGCATCCTGGAAGATTGGGCCTCCGGCACGGCCCTGGAAAACAGGTACTTTCAGAAGACCGGCGGCAGATTATCCGGTAACGGGATTCATCAAAGGGCCAGGGAAGGCGATCCGCTCGCCCTCGCGCTTCTGGCCGAATTGGGGGAGGTCCTGGGTTTCGGGCTGAGTTACCTGGTGAACGGGTTGAATCCCGAGATGGTGGTGGTGGGCGGGTCGGTGGCCGAGGCCTGGGACTATTTCTCCGGCCCTATGCAGGAAGTCATAGACCGGCACCGGGTGAAAAGGAACGCCAGCAGAATCGTTCGAAGTAAGCTCGGAAAACTCGCTTCCCTCTACGGAGTGGCGTTTATGGAGGGGGGATGATGCCTGGAGCAATCCCAATCGTACTTCATGAGACGGCTGGTACTTCAGGCGGGCCTGTATCAAGCCGCAAGGAGCAAGTATTCCAGGCCGGTTTCCCTGCTACATTTTCCCGGTTTCTTTCAGGTACAGCACGGCATCTCCCTTGAACGGCGCGGTCAGCTCCAGCCTGGCCCCGCCCTTCACCGTCTCTCCCACCACATTCTCGCCGCTGGCTGGATTGAACCATTCCACGGAAATAGTTCCGGTAACGGCCTTGAGGTCCACCGTGACCCACGGCCCTTTGGGCAGGTACACCAGATATTCGGCGCGGCCCGGGACCGTACTGGCCAGGCAGAAGCCCGAGGAAGCCAGGCCGCACTGCGGGGTCATGGCCGCCAGGTTAATCCTGTCCGCGTACATCCGGGTGTAGCCCATGTTGATCCGCAGCGTTTCCCAGTAGGTATCGAGTTTCCCGTCCTGCGGGTTGTTGCGGGTCTTGACGTACCAGGGGGTGGGGTCGAGATAGGGGTCCATGAACATCGTCTGGTTGCCGCGTGTGAAATTCTTCCAGACCCAGGCCCGCTGGCCCTCCAGGCCCGCAGCCTGCAGCCCGGTGTAGAAAAATGAATGGTCGGTGTCGTTCAGGATGACCTTGCTGCCGTCGCTGGCAGGTGGGTCGGTCTGGAAGCCGCCGCCGGAGTTGGGTGAAATCCAGTCAGCGGGACTGTCGAACAGCAGCTGGTTACTCCCTTTCGGCCATTGGACTGTCATGCCCACCGGGTGCTGCCTGGGCTTGCCCGCCTCGTATTTCTTGATGAATTCGATTATATGGTACTGCCATTCGGTGTTTTTCGGCCCGCCGTTGTCTTCGTTGGTGATTTCGTAGAGCACGTTGTCCAGGTCGTTGACCGTGTCGATTACCTTCCGGACGTAGTCTTCCTGGACGGCGGTCACGGCGGGATATGTCAGGTTGCGCGTGTCCAGGCCGTTGCCGGTCTTGGCGGGATCGCCGTCGATCCGGTTGACGTTGTTGGCCGCGTTGAGAGGGTGGCCTTTCCAGGGGTCATCGTGGCCCTTGGCGTAGATGCTGAATCCCTGGAAGAGCATGATTATCACGTACATCCCGCTGTCGCCGGCGGCAGCCACCCGGCTTCTCAGCCTGTCGAAATACGCCTGGTTGAATTTATGCAGATCGAACCGGGGGCCGCCGTCCAGGGCTTTCCCCGGGCCGGTGCGCAGATATGGCATGGGGTCATGGCGGTAGGTGATCGCGCCGGTGGAATCGAAGGAGAAGGCGTTTTCCCAGGGCCACAGGCGGAAACAGTTATGTCTACGGGCTTTCAGGAAGCACAGGTATTTCCCGAAGTCGACAGCCGGATTGGGAAAAGCGGGCAGGCGGTTGATTTCCACCAGGTTGTTCCAGGTGTGGGAGCCGGTGAGGAAGACGGCCTTCCCGCTGCCATCGGTGAAATACCGCGGATTAGCTGGAAGTACCCGGAGCGGGCCTTTGGCCGGGCCGGCAACAGAGGCGGAAGAAACAATCAAAAAAACTGAAAGCCAAAAGATTGATAAGATTCTGGCGCGCATGGTTGCCTCCGGGGTTGGTGGATTTCAAATATACATTCCTCGGAGTCAGGCTCCAATGTTTGGCCGGGGCGATAGAGAAAGGAGCTGTCGGGGCGGTTCGAGCATTACACTCCCGCTGGAGAGGGCGCAACGGATCGGTAACCTTGGACAATAATGCCTAAAATAAATACCCGTAGAGGCGACGCATGTGTCGCCTCTACGTTATTCAAACCCGCCCGCCGCCGGGCGGACACGTGGGCCCGCCCCTACAAGTCTGTCGAAGCGGTTGAGGAATTCTTTTCGATTAAAAAGGGGCGATCCCGTTGTCGGGACAGCCCCGGTTTATATTGCAGAATACAAATTCCGTGGCCGGCTTTTCCGGCCGAGTGCGTTTAAAGGGTTCCCTCGCTCAGCAGCGTGTCCCGGCTGGTGACTTCCCGGTCGATATCGAGAATGCCGGCAATGATTTTGATCCTGGCGCCGTCCTTCAGGCCTTTCTGCCCGATAACGATCACCCGGTCGTGTTCGGCCACTCCGGCCAGGACTTCGATGTTTTTGGTGTCGCTGTAGCCTTTTTCCAGGCGGACTCTGCCGGCCAGGGTATCCTCCCGGACGAAATACGCGTAAGGCAGTCCGTTATCGTAGACCACGGCCGCTTTGGGTATGAGCAGGGCCGCGGAGTGCGTGTCGGTAATAATGTGGACGGCTACGTACATGCCGGGCTTAAGAAGATTCCGGAGGTCTTTTACGCCGACGGTTACCTTGAAGGTGCCGCTGGCGGCGTCCATCACCGGCGAAACCCTCTTTACCGTGGCTTCGAAACGCTGGTCCGGCAGGTTATCGGTTTGCAGGAAGGCCCTTTGACCGGTTGTCACCCTGCCGGTTTCGCGCTCGGGAAGGTGCACGACGGCGATCTTTTCATCCATTTCCACGATCTTGAACACCGGCTCGGAGGTCGTCACCCGCTCTCCCAGCTTGACATGGCGGTTGGTGACGACTCCGGAGATGGGAGCGGTGATCCTGGTCCGCCTTAGGTTCAGGGAGGCCTGTTCCCATTCGATCCGGGCCTGATCGAGGTTGAAGCGGGCTTCCTCGAGCTCTTTTTCGCTGACCAGCTGCTTTCCGAACATATTCTCCAGGCGCTCGCAATCCGACTTCTTCTTTTCGTATACCACCTTGGCTTTGTCCCTGGTCAGACGGTAGTCGTCGTCCTCCAGACGGCAAAGCTCGTCGCCCTGCCGTACCCGGCTGCCTTCCTCCACAGACAGGGCCACCACTTCCCCGACCAGGCGCGAGAAAACTTCCACCCCGTTTTCGGTTTCCACAGACGCGTTCTGCAGAATGAAATCGTAGACCTCTCCCCGGCGCACCGAATCCACTTCGACCGGAACGGCGTTGGCCGCCTGTTCGTCACCTTTGGCGGCAAGCAAATCGCCGGTAGTGCTGTCGGTCCGGGCCGTGGCGGAGGTGTCGGCCGAGGCGGCCTTGTCCTGATCCTCGGCCCGGCTTTCCCTGCCGCAGCCGGCAGCGAAGGCCAGAAAAGAAAAGGCCAGGAAGATAAACGGAATAATACTCCTGAGAATGGTGTTTAGCTGGATCCGGGTGGTCATGTGACGTCCTTTCAAGGTAGACTGTTTCGTTCCCACACTTACCGCATTTCAGCAAGAAGAAAGACTATCGAATTACAAGCGCAGGTCGGCCATCTTTCAAACCATTTTCGTAGAGTAAGACAACCCTGCCGGTAGTTCAGTTTCAAAATTTAAAAATCGAAACCGGATTCTCATTTTCGGTGTCTTATCAGGACGACAGGTCGATCCATTCCTGTTATACGGCCATTTTCCAACACTCTTCGCCCGGACGGAGGAGGCGTCGGCGATGTCGGCCGGAGCCTCTGCTCCCCGTTCACCAACCATTCAAAAGAGGTAAAACGTTTTGGACGCCAAAAATGAAATGCGCGAAAATGGTGGTGAAGGTTTGCGCACCAGCTTTTTCGCCTTCACCACCACTCGTCCAGTAGCCATAACCATGGTGGTAATCGCGGTAGTGGTATTCGGGCTGGTCAGCTACCAGCGGCTGTCGCTCAGCCTGATGCCCGAGATTAGTTATCCCACCGTGACCGTTCGCACCGAATACCCCGGTACCGCTCCCGAGGAGGTCGAGACTACGGTCAGCCGGCCGGTCGAACAGGCGCTGGGAGTCGTGAGCGGACTGGTAAGTATTAGCAGCATCTCAAAGGCCGGAGTTTCAGACGTGATCCTGGAGTTCGACTGGGACACCGACCTCGACGATGCCATGGCCCAGATCCGGGAAAAGCTCGATCGCCTGTACTTCCCGGAAGAGGTCAAGCGGCCGATGATGCTGCGCTACGACCCCTCGCTCGACCCCATTGTCCGTCTGGCGGTCTATGGCAGCGATGACCTTTATCAACTGCGACTGCTGGCGGAACAGGAAGTGGAGCGCGAGCTGGAAAAGCTGCCCGGGGTGGCCGCCGTGCGGGTCAAGGGCGGGCTCGAGGAGGAAGTGGTCATCGAGCTCGAGGAAGGCAAGCTGGCCGCGCTCAATATCAGCCTGGACCGTGTCTCTTCCAGGCTCGCCGAGGAAAACGTGAACATGGCCGGCGGCCTTCTGCGCGAAGGCGATTCCCAGTTTCTGGTCCGCACCCTGAATGAATTCAAATCGCTGGATGAAATCGCTGCTTTGGTAGTCGAGGAGAGGAACGGCACGCCGGTGCGGATTTCCGACCTGGGCCGGGTCTACCGGAGCCATAAAGAGCGCGAAGTGATCACCCGGGTGGGCGGCCGGGAGAGCGTGGAGATCGAGATTTACAAGGAAGCCGATGCCAACGTGGTCACCGTGGCCAATGACATCGCCCGTCTGGTATACGGTACCGATGAGCAGCGGCAGTTCGTCGAAAAAATGAAGGCCCAGGCCGAAGGCGACGGGGGCAAACGCGATTACGCCAGGGAAAAGAGGATGACATATTTCATCGCCCACGACCTGCCCGAGCCGGTGGCGATTCAGACACTTTTCGACCAGAGCGTATTCATCCGGCAATCCATCGATGAAGTCCGGAACACGGCCATTTTAGGCGGCCTGCTGGCCGTGATCGTGCTCTTCGTTTTCCTGAATTCGGTTCCCATCACGTTGTTTATTTCACTGGCCATTCCGGTCTCGATTATCGCCACTTTCGCTTCCATGTACCTATTCGGGGTCAGCCTTAACATCATGTCCCTGGGCGGGCTGGCGCTGGGTGTGGGAATGCTGGTGGACAACTCGATAGTCGTGTTGGAAAGCATCTTCCGCTGCCGTAAGGATGGAGACGATCCGGTCCGCGCGGCGGTGCGGGGCACCGGGGAGGTGGGAGGGGCGGTTCTGGCCAGCACGTTGACCACAGTGGCGGTCTTTTTCCCGATCGTGTTCGTCGAAGGCATCGCCGGTCAGATTTTCGGCGACATGGCCCTGACCGTGGTTTTCAGTCTCCTGACCTCTCTCCTGGTGGCTCTGTTTGTCATCCCCATGCTCGCCAGCCGGCACGTCCGGCCCGCCGACAGCGTGCAGGCCCAAGCCGTCCGCACCCTGCTCAAGCCCTCGATCGGCGCCAATCTGGCAGCGCTCAAAGCTGAGGTGGGAACCAAAAGCGGAGCAGGACCGAAAACAGCCGCCGGTCTGAAAGGGTGGTTCAGGATCTTATACCTCGAAATCCGGTCGATTCTCTCTAAATCCCTGATCGGGCTGGCCGCTCTGCTCGTGGCGCTGCTAAAGGGCGTTCTGTTGCTGCCAGCGGCTGTCCCGTTCTGGGCCGCCACCGTTTTCTGGCCGAAGTCTGCGCAAAAACTCGATTCCCTGGCTGCGGACGGCCTCTTTTTCGGACGCGGCTGGTTCGATGGCTTCTGGCCCGGCCTGATTTCATTCAATTCTTCAACTTTGGCCTCGGCCTCTGGCCAGCTCCTCCACGGCCTGGTATTCCGTGGGGGTCGGGTCCGCAGGACGGCGAAATGGGCCTTTTTCTTTCCCGTCGCTTCGCTGTACTACCTGATTCGCCTGTTGACCGGGCTGCTGCTGGAAATCTTGTCCAAGGCGATAATCGCTCTGGGGCTCGTTCTGGTCATACTGGTCACCGGCGTAATAAGTCTGGTGATCCTGTCCCTGCTGCCCGTGGTGTTGCCCACGATGGCAGCTTTCAATTCAGTGTACTCGCGGGTCGAGGCGGGATACCCTCGTCTGCTGGAGTGGGCGCTGAACAACCGCCTGCTGGTGACCGGCAGCTCTACGGCCCTGCTGCTCTACTGTGTATTCGGGTTGTTTCCGCAACTGGGCCGGGAGCTGATTCCGGAGGTCCATCAGGGTGAGTTCGACATCCAGGCGCAGCTGCCGGTCGGCACTCCCCTGGCCCGGACCGATCAGTACCTCAAGGCCCTCGAGAAGATCGCCCTGGCCGACCCGGAAGTAGCAGGAGTTTCATCGGTTGTCGGCGTGGAAAAGACCACCAATCCGAC
>JAZDIG010000186.1:0-4954 GCA_043805105.1 Candidatus Glassiibacteriota bacterium
CCCTCGGCAAAACCGTAAATGTTGGGGTCGTTGTTGAGCAGGTTGTTGACCCCGCCGAAAAGTTCGATATTCTCGCTGAAGCGTTTGGAGGCGAAAAGGTGGACCAGGGTATAGCCATCGCCCTTGTACTGGTCGCTGATCATCCGGGTTCCCACTGATGCCAGCCTCACACCGGTTTTAAATCCCTTTTCCGGCATATCGTAGCGCAGCTCCGCCGTGTTGAGCAGGTCCGGCTCGTTGAGCAGGCGGCTGTGGGTGGACTTGTCCCGGGTCTGGATCAGGGCTGCTTCGTCGCTGAAAACCACCCGGTCGCTGATCCTGAACGTGGCGCTCAGCTCTAAACCCTGGCTCATCGCCTTGTCCACGTTCTGGAACTGGAGCACGGGCCTGATCCAGGGGACAGTCAGGCGCGAGCGCGATCCGACGTTGCCGATGTACAGCGAATCGAACCCCACCTCGACCGGGCTGATCATGTCCTGGAGGTCGTTGCGGAAGAAGCGGGCGGCGGCGGAAAAGCGGCCGGCGTTTCCTTCCACGCCGATTTCCCAGGTGTTGGATTCCTCGGCGATCAGATTCGGATTGGGCCGGAGCAGGCTTTCCTTGGTCGGGGAATCGATGTACAGCTCATAGATGCTGGGGGCGCGGACACCCCGGCCGTAGGAGCCTTTCAGGCGCAGGTTATCCCTGAGCGACAGGGTGGAACTGACCTTGGGGCTCAGGGTGGAGCCGAACTGCGAGTGGTCGTCGTAGCGCGCGCCCAGCACGAAGAGCAGTAGGTCGGCCGGCTGGAAAATATCCTGCAGGTAAACGGCATTGTTGGTGACGTTGTACTTGGTATAGTTGTCGCTGCGCTCTTCCCGGCGTGAATCGGCGCCGAAGGTCAATTTATTGCCGGCCGGAAAGGTGTAGGTGAAACGGCTCTCGATCTGCGTGAGGTCCTGGAAAAGACGGTAGTCGGTGTCGGTCTGGGTGTAGGGATTCAGATCGGGACCGAAAATTTCCGGGTAGACCGCTATCCCGGTGTGGAACCGGTAGTAGTGGCCGCGCAGGAGGAATTCGGCGCGGTCGGCGACCACGTAGTTGTAATCGAGGTAATAGGACTTGCGGTTTGTGTCGGAGATTCGTCTGCCGTTGCCCCAGTCATAGGGCCGCATGCCTTTGCGCTTGACCAGCGACCTTTCGAAGCCGAACTGGATGAGCTGGCGGCGGGTGAGGTCCACGGACAGATCGATACCGCCCGAGCGCAGGTTCTTTTTGTCGCCGTCGGTCCAGGGGGTTTCCTTGTAGCGGTCGAACTGGCCCTCGCGGTCGATGCAGGCGAAGAGGGAATAGCCGAGCCGGCCGGCGCGTTCGGCCATGTAGCCTTTGATAAACGGGTTCTGATCCTCGCCGTACTTGCTCTGTCCGTAGCGGGTGGAAAAGCCCGCCACCATGTCCTCGGGAGGCTTCTTGGTAATGATGTTGATCACTCCGCCGATCGCGTCGCTGCCGTAGAGGGCCGAACTGGGCCCGCGGACGATTTCGATGCGCTGGATCATGGCGGTGGGCAGGTCGTCGAGGTTGACGTTGTCGCGCATGCCGGCGGCCACCCGACGGCCGTTGATTAATATCAGGGTATGCGTGGTTCTCAATCCTCGGAGGCTGGCCGACAGGGAGCGCTCCTCGTCCCCCCGCAGATAGGCGCTCTGCGCCTCCATCAAGGCATCCGCCACGGTCAGCGCGCCGGTCTCCTGAATTTCCTCATCGCTGATTATTTCCACCGCCGAGGGTACCTTTTTGAGCTCCATCGGTACGATCGTGGCGGTGACTGTCACGTGCGGAACCGTGTCCCGGACCACCACGCCGGGCATGGAGATGACCATCTCTTTCAGCTTGAAAGAAACTTCCACCGTGATGTCCGAAACCACCAGCACCCGTTTGAAGCCGGTTTCGTAGCCGGTCATCCAGACGATCAGCTGGCAGTAGCCGGGCTGCACTTCCTTGATTTCGAACTTGCCGTCCTTCTGGGAGACCGCGCCGATCTTGGTCTGACGGATCGAGATCTGGGCGCCCTCGAGCGGCTGGCCGCTTTCTGTCTGGATGGTCCCCCGGATAATGCCGGTACCCGCGGCCCAGACTGTCGAGTTCACCGCTAACAGCAGAATCAGACATATCGCACGTAGCATAAGCTGAGACACCTCAAGTTGAGCGTTTAAGACGGCCCGGTGGCCGACAGCGCTCGGGGAATCGCTCGATGGCAGCGCTTGCGATGAAACTCGAAAGACCGAAACGCCGAGCACGGGATTGTGATTTCGAAACCCACCGTTTGGAGTGGAATGGTGAAATAATATGTCGGGACCACTGCCTGGGGGTCGAGTGGATGAGAGGACATTTGAGGTCCGCGGTGACCGCTCTTATATGGGACGTAACCAGCGTGACAGGGAGATTCTATCTGAGTTACCCTCTTGGGCAGGCCGAGTTCCATGTTTTGTGACCGCCGAACGTTTTATCCGCGTTTATGGAGAACGGCCGTGACCTGAAATCATCCGGGGGCCAGACCGCAACCGACTCTACAAACAACGGATTATCGATGATTTTGTCAAGCGAAATCGCCTGCGGAGAGCTTCTCCGGGGGTAAACTTCCCCCCCTTTGTGCCCTGGCCGGGAGACGCGAAATAATCCGGCGCCCCCCGAATTTCCAGGAAACAGTAAGCCTGGCAGAGAGCGGTAAAGAAAAGGCGGGAAAGCCAAAAAGACGAAAAAATGAAACCGAACCGTAAGTCCGGTTGTCTTAACAGGCAGAAAGCAGGAACGAAATCAAGCGAAGAAAATCAAACAACCTGGAGGATACAATGACTGTCAGTGAAAAACTTCACCTGGTGAACAATGCGGTAATCGGTCTGGTGGTGTACTTCTCCCTGTTCTCCCTGGTACTGCTGGTGTAACCGGGTTTTCATAGAGCTTCAGTTGAGGCGCCGCCCCGTTGTCGGGGCGGCTTTTTTTTGTTGGGAACCGGGGCGGGTAAATCCCTTGAAGCGGAGTAGGCGGTCGGCTATCTTTAGAAAAAATCGACAATCTGGTCAACTGCCGCCGCAACCGGATCGAGGGAGGGCTTCAACATGTTCGTCTCCGGGAAAAAACAATCCGAAAAGAAGGGCCTGCCGCCGGGCAGCCTGGTCTTCATCGGTGAAGAAAAAAGCCACAAGCCGGTGATCAAGATTTTCGATTACGACCAGGACCGGTTCGAGGAGCGCGAAGAAAGGAACCTCGACCAGTGCATGCGCTACCGCAAATCCGACACGGTGACCTGGGTCAACATCGACGGCGTCCACGACGTGGAGCTGATCCGCGAGATCGGGCAGCTCTGCGACCTCCATCCCCTGCTCCTGGAAGACGTGCTCAACACGGCCCACCGGCCCAAGCTGGACGAATTCGAAGAGCACCTGTTCGTCCTGCTGAAGATGATCCGTTTCGACGACGACCAGGAAAGGATCAGGACCGAACAGGTTTCGCTGGTACTGGGGAAGAACTTCGTGCTTTCTTTCCATGAAAGCCAGGGCGATGTGTTCGAATCGGTCAGGGACAGGCTGCGCCACTCCAGGGGGAGGATCAGGCGGATGGGGGCCGATTACCTGGCCTATTGCCTGATCGATGCAATCGTGGACGAATACTTCAACGTGCTGGAAAAGATCGACGAAAGGATCGAGCGACTGGAAGACGACCTGATGGACGATTCAGGTGAAAGTACTACGCACAAGATCTATTCCCTGAAGAAGGACCTGATCTTTCTGCTCAAGGCGATCTGGCCCCTGCGGGAAATGGTGGCGCGGCTGGAGAAGGGCGAATCCGAGCTGGTTTCCGACAAGTTATCGATTTTTCTGCGCGACCTCTACGACCACATCATCCAGGTGATGGAGACCATCGAATCCTACCGTGACGTGCTCACCGGCCTGCTCGACACCTACCTCTCCGCGATGAGCAACCGGATGAATACGGTGATGAAGATGCTGACTGTGATCGCCACCATCTTCATCCCTCTCACTTTCATCGTCGGGATCTACGGAATGAATTTCGAACACATGCCGGAGCTGCACTGGCACTGGGGTTACCCCACGGTGCTGGGGCTGATGGCGGCGATGACGCTGTCGATGCTGATCTATTTCAGGCGCAAGTACTGGATCTGAATCGGCTGCCGGGGAATAAAAATTTGCATTTTGCCGGGGATTGAATTACTATCCCCGCTCCGGTCTCACCGGATTCCCGGCATTGGAACGTTAAACGGTACAACGTTTTCAGAAAGATGCGCGGAGGTATTCAAGATGGCCGAACGGAACAAGGCGCTCAACAAGTGGAGCAGTCAGCTCACCCAGGACCCCTCGTTTCCCGCCTCCCACGCCATGCTCTACGGCGCCGGGATGAGCGAAGAGGACATGGGCCGGCCCCAGGTGGCAATCGCCAGCATGGGTTACGAGATAAACCCCTGCAACATGCACCTCAACGTTTTCGCACAAGAGATCAAAGCCGGGGTCGAGAAGGCCGGGCTCAAGGGCTGGATTTTCAACACGATCGGCGTTTCCGACGGCATATCGATGGGCACCCAGGGGATGAAGTTCTCCCTGCCTTCGCGCGACATCATCGCCGACTCGATCGAGGACCACGTCTACGCCCACTACTACGACGCGCTGGTCTGCGTGCCCGGCTGCGATAAGAACATGCCCGGCTCGATCATCGCCATGGGCCGGCTGGACCGCCCGGCGATCATGGTCTACGGCGGCACGATCCGCGCCGGCCACTGGCAGGGCCGCGACCTGGACATCGTGAGCGCTTTCGAGGCCTACGGCGAATGGCTGGCGCAGAAGATCACGGAAGAGGAGCTGACCCAGATCAAGAAGCACACCTGCCCGGGCCCCGGCGCCTGCGGCGGAATGTACACGGCCAACACCGTGGCCAGCGCCATCGAAACCCTGGGCATGAG
>JAZDIG010000187.1:0-2658 GCA_043805105.1 Candidatus Glassiibacteriota bacterium
GCGGCCACGAGGGCCACGACGGTCTTGCCGCTGCCCACGTCCCCCTGCACCAGGCGGTTGAGCGGATGGGGGCCGGCCAGGTCGGCGTCGATCTCGCGCACCACCCGTTTCTGCGCCTCGGTGAGCCGGAAAGGCAGGGCCACGGCCAGCTTTTTCAGCAGGTGGTTGTGCGGGACGTACTTGCGGATTCGCTGTTCTGCGCCGATATGGAACTTGCGGCCCAGGAGCATCAGTTCGAGGTAGAACAGCTCCTCGAAAGCCAGGGCCCGTCTGCCCCCGGCCGCCTGTGCGACCTTGGCCGGCCGGTGCACCAGCCGGAAGGCCTCCGGCCTGGAGGGCAGGGCCAGGGAGCGGCGGATTTTTTCCGGGACGCGGTCAGTGAACGAGGCGGCGGCGGGCAGGGCGGCGGCGGTGAGGCGACGCAGGAGTTTCTGGCCCAGGCCCTCGGTGGCCGGATAGACCGGGATCACTCCGCCGATTTTACCCTGCAGGCCGTCTTCTTTCTCATCGCAATCCAGCCTTTCGTATTCGAGGGGGGCGAGGAATAGCCGGTCGCGCCAGAGTTTGAGCCGGCCGAAAACGATCCAGCGCTGGCCGCGCTCCATCACGCCGGTCATGAATCCCCGGCCGAAAAACGTGCAGGAGATTTGGCCGCTGCCGTCGTCCAGCACCGCCTCGAAGCCGGCGTTCCGGCCGCCGCGGCCCCTGAGCCGCCGCGCTACGGCGACGGTGCCGGTCACGGTCACTTCCCCCTCGAAGGTGTTCAGCGAGCCGATCCGCACCACCGCGGCGACGTCGATATAGCGGCGGGGGAAGAGGTGCAATAAGTCGGAGACGGTTTTGATGCCGAGCCGGGCGAGCTGTTCGGCGCGGCGCGGGCCCACTCCCGGCAGGTACTGGATGCGCATCTGCGGCTCGAGCCGGGAGGGTTTTCGCACTGGGGCAGCAGTCACTTCTTTTGCTCTCTGGCCAGGTTTGACAAAGGCAGGGGACTCGCCGGGATCAGGCTATTTCTCTTGAAGATTCATCCCGGAAAGCCTAAATTTGCTTGGTGATCCGAAATGACTTTTCAATGGAAATTAACCACAAAATGTTCCGCCAGACAAGAAAACTGTCATTAATCTTTTTTCCCCTGCTGATAATGGCAAACCGTCTGCCGGCCCAGGACACCACCGCGGCCGCGGTCGACTCCAGCGCCGCCCAGGCGGTGGATACAGCCACCGGAGCCAAAGCAACTGCAGCAATTCCGGCCGATACCCTAAAACCGGACAGCGGGAAAGCCGCCCCGGCTGCCGCCGCCCAAACCGCTACGACTCAAACGGATACGGCCAAGGCCCGCGCCGCCGGTGCTCCCGCGACAACCGTTCCGGCGGGTACGGTCAGGCCGGACAGCGTGAATGCAGCTCCGGCTGCGGCTGCCCCAATCACCGCGACTCAAACGGATACGGCCAAAGCCGGCGCCGGCGGCGCCCCCGCAACAGTCACTCCGGCCGATGTTCAAGCGGATACGGCTAAAGCGCGTGCCGCCGGGACTGCAACTGTCGCGCAGGCTCCCGGCGGGCAAGCGCCGGATACGGTCAAGGCCGGCGCCGCAGCCGCTCCGCCCGCCCAACCCCCGCCCCCCCGTCCCCGGCCATCCGGCACGGAGGTCGACTGCAAGGTGATCCCCTGGGACTGGGACGACTATACCCGGGTGACCGAAGTGGGCCTGCGTAACCTGGAAAACGGCCGAGAATACAGCCTGGAAAAAAACGAGAATTACGAGCTGCTGTTCAAAAAGTACCTGGAGGGCTTGCGGGTCCGGGTCTGGGGCAATATCCGCCGCGACCGGGATGGCTTCTACGACATGACTCTCAACGATTTTCTCTCGCTGGACAGCCTGCTCGCCGCGGAAAAAGCGGCGAAAGCAGCCAAGGCGGATACGACGGCAGCCAGCCAGCAGAAACCGGCGGCCAAGGATTCCACTGGTACTTCAGCCGGAACGCAGCCATCAGCCGTTCAGGATTCCACAGCGGCCGCCGCCGGAATTAAGCCGGATTCGACAGCCGCAGCGGCCGGAACGCAGCCGGCGGACAGCTCTGCCGCGGCCCCCAGCGCTCAGCCGCCGGACACCAGCTCCAGGCAGGCGCCTGTACTGCAGCCGGCCCAACCACCGTCTCCTCCCGGAAACCTCGGCCAGCAAGCCGAGCCAAGCCAGGAACAGCCGGCCGGGGAGCCCGCCGAACCGCCGGCGGACCAGCCTAAGGAGCAAAATCCCTGACAGGGCGTTTTATACATAGCTGACAGTCAAACCAGTTTCAGCAAGGAGAGGATCATGGGCGACAGCAACAGGATTTCCCGGCGCAACTTTCTGGCCTGTAGCGGCGCAGTAGTGGCTTCCACCCTGGCCCTGGCCTGCGGGAAAGGCCAGCAACCGGAACAGACGGCGGGTTCGGCGGCCAAAGAGGTGGCCCCGGCCGGCGGCGCCGCCCCGGGGATAGCGGCGGATGCACCCTACGCCGGGTTCCGGGTCGGGATCCAGAGCTACTGCTTCCGCAATTTCAAGCAGCCGCAGGAACTCTACGACATGATCCACAGCCTGGGACTGGCCCACATCGAACTCTGGCCGGACGGCCATCTGCCGGTGGAAACGCCGCAGGCCGAGCTGGAGGCCAGGGT
>JAZDIG010000188.1:0-19849 GCA_043805105.1 Candidatus Glassiibacteriota bacterium
AAGCGGATGGACGAGCTGGACGATTTCAAAGACCAGCAGATTCTGCGCGAAGAGTTGAAGGATGACCTCAACACGGTGGTGAAGAGATACTTTGCCACTAAATTCCCCGATATGGTGATTCCCAGGGTAGTGTTCTCCAAATATACGATCCAGTAGGAGCGCGGACGAAACGATGAGCAAGATTCTGTCCCAGGAAGAAATAGATGCCCTGCTTTCCGGTGAGGGGGCGGGCATGGGCGGCGGCGGCGCAGTGGCCGAGGCAGGCGGCGAGGAGGAGCAGAAGGAAAAACTCGTCAGCCTCTACGACTTCAAGCATCCCAACCGGGTCAGCAAGGACCAGCTGCGCACCATCCAGACGATTCACGAATCGTTCGCCCGCGGCTTCGCCACGCACCTTTCCACCCGGCTGCGCAGCCTGGTGGACATCGATCTCACCTCGGTGGACCAGCTCACCTATTCCGAATTCATCATGAGTATGGCCGACCCGAGCGCGGTCTACATTTTCAACATCAAGGAGCTCGAAGGGGATGCGATCCTGGAGATCAGCCCCCAGCTCGTGCTCTACATCATCGACCGCTCGTTCGGCGGCGAAGGCGGCGTGATCCAGGAAGCCCGCGAAATCACGATCATCGAGCAGAACGTGATGAAGAAGATCGTGGACAACGCTCTCGAGCAGCTCGTGCGCGCCTGGCAGAATATCACCCCGCTCACTCTGGAGCTGAAAGACTTCGAAACCAATCCTCAGCTTATCCAGATCAGCCCGCCCGGCGAGACTGCGATCATGATCAGCTTCGAGGTCAAGATTGCGGATTTCAGCAGCCTGCTCAACCTCTGCTTCCCTTATTTCGTCCTCGAAGACGTGATGCCCAAGCTGAGCGCACAGCATCAGATCGCCCACAACCAGAAGAAGCGCCTGCACCACGACGAGACCATAGTCAAGCACAAGCTCCGTCTGACCGACATGTCCGTTTCCGTCACTCTGGGCGAGACCCAGCTCAGCCTGAGGGAAATCCTCGATCTCACTCAAGGCGACATCGTCAGGCTTGACAACCGTCTGGATCAGCTCCTGGACATCCGGGTGGGTGACACGAACAAATTTAAAGGGAAACTGGGAGTCTATCGCGGGCACAAGGCAATACAGCTCGTGTCCGAAATCAAGGAAGGAGTGATCAAGGATGAGTAACTTCTCTATGACTCCTGATGAAGAAAAAGCGTTGCAGGAGATGGCCAAAATCGTGGCCGATGAAAGCGCAGTGGTGATATCGACCCTGCTGGACAAGAAAATCGAGATAAAACCGCAAAGCACCGGTGCCGCCGATATTGGCGCACTGAGCGCAACTTTCCCGGATGAGATCGTCGTGGTGACCTGCCCGTTCGCCAGTGGCTTCGATGCCACCAACTTCTTCCTCTTCAACAAGCCGCTGGTAGCCAAGCTCAGCGACCTGATGATGATGGGGGACGGCACGGCCGAATTCAACGAGGACCACATCGATGCCGTCCAGGAAGGCGTAAACCAGATGATGGGTGCGGCGGCAACCACGCTTTCCAGCCGACTGAACAAGTCGGTCGACTTCCAGCCTTCGAGCGCCAGAACCGCGGTCGTCGCCGAGGCCGGACTCGAGATCGACGATCTCACCGCGGCGACTTTCACGCTGGAGATCGAAGGCGCCAGTGAGGGTGCGATAGCGCTGTTGATCCCCTACCAGGTAATCCAGGCTTCGGCCGCGGCTCTGAGTACGCCAGGTGGCACGGAAGCGGCCGCCGAAGCGCCCGGCGAGGGCGAGCTGGACATGGACCTTGCCGGCCTCGAGCCCGGCGCCGCAGGCGCGGCGGAGGAAGCGGAGGAAGCCGAACCCGGCAGCTTCGGCGGCGGTTTCGCTATGCCGCAGATGACCGGTGTCAGCGACAAGGAGCGCGAACGTCTCGAGCTGCTGATGGACATTAAGCTCGACATCTCAATCGAGCTGGGACGCACTACCATGCTGGTCCGCGACATCCTCGAACTGGGACCCGGCTCGGTTATCGAACTGGATAAGATGGCCGGCGAGTCGGTGGACCTGCTGATCAATAACAAGAAGCTGGCCGAGGGTGAAGTGGTGGTGGTGGACGAAAACTTCGGCGTGCGTATCACCCATCTGATCAGTATGGCCGAAAGAATCAAGATGCTCCAGACCAGTTAACCGGCTGCTGGAGCGCTAAGATCGATAAACCTGTCCGCCGAGGCATAGTTGCACCGTGAAATATCCTTTCAGTGGAACTGGCGGTCCTCGCCGCCGGTAAATCGCTCATTCCGGTCGGTTCAACTCGCAATTCACTGCTCCATGAAAAAAATTTCACGGCTCCTGTTAACGGCCCTGGCCGCCACCTGCCTGTTTGCACGCCCGGTTCCCGCCGGTGAGGCTGATTCCCTGCGGCGGGATCAGCCGCGCGCGATAACCTCGGCCGCCGACACTCTTCCAGTGGACACCGCCGATGTTCTCGGCAATCTGGCCCGCCAGGGTTCCGTGCATTCGCTCGACCTGCCTCAGCCGAAGCCTGAATCGGTATTCAGTGTGAAGAATATCGCCTACATTCTGATCGTGCTGGGCCTGCTGATACTGTTCCTCCACCTGCTGCGCAAGGTCGCCTCCAGTCCGCTGGGTCCGGCCCAGGGCGGGCCGGAGTTCCAGATTCTACGCCAGTTTCACCTGGGACAGAAACGGTCTGTGGCCCTGGTAAGGTTTTTCAACAGGCTGCTGCTGGTAGGGATCAGCGACAGCGGTATGTCCACCCTGGCGGAAATAACCGACCCTCAGGAAGTGGAAGCCCTGATTGCCGGCCTGAAGGACAAGAAAGCCGGTAAGGAAGGCAGCTTCCGGGAAATCTACCAGAATCTCCTCTCGCGGGTCCGCAAGTAATACTCCTCCCTTGATTTTTTCGATAGCGCTCCCCCGCCTCGGCCGGAATCCCATCCGGGACTTTACCGCTGGAAAAAACGCTGGCAGGTAATATATTACTGGCTGGTGGATGTTTGGCTTGAGTCAAAAAACCTGTAAAGGAGCCAGAGATGATCGATACCCACGCGACGAGCGCCGAGCTGGGGAAACAATCTCCCGGGATGGCATTCCTGCCGGTCGGCGCCTGTGAACAGCACTTCGGCCTGCTGCCGCTGGATACCGATATCCGCCAGAGCGCGAGGCTGTCCGCCGATATCGCCGCCCATTTCGACAGCTACCTGCTGCCGCCTCTGCCGTTCGGCACTTCGCTGGAGAATACCGGCGCCGCCGGCACGGTCACCCTCCTGCCCGCCACGCTGGACGCCGTGGTTTCCGACGTGGTCGACAGCCTCTACCGCCAGGGCTTCGAGTTCGTGGTGATCGTCAATTCACACGGCGGCAATTTCGCCCTGCGTCCGGCGGCAAGACGGATTAATTACCAGAGCCCGGGCAGGAAAACCATATTCGTCGATCCCTGGGAAATAGTGCCGGCTGCGGACACAGGCAAGATCTTCGAAGGCCGGAACGAGCTGCACTGCGGCGAGATGGAAGTATCGGTGATGCTGCATCTGATGCCGGAGCTGGTGCACAGGGAGGAGATGGTGGACGGCGAGCCCAGGGCCCTGAGGGCGGAACTCGACATGTTCTCGATTCCCGTGCTTACCGGGGGGAAGCCCTGGGGGCTGGCTTCGAAAGCCACCGCCGAGAAAGGCCGGGCGTTCTACGAACTGATGGTCCGCCATTCAGTGGCGTTCATCGAGCGTATAGTGGAGCGCCATCGAAAATACCCGTCGTACCACGGTTAGCCCCGGCCGCGGTCGTCAGCCCTTCTTCAACTCGAAGTAGCCGAATTCCTCCAGGGTGCGGAAGAGAGTCAGCAGATAATCCAGGTCGGGAGTCTTGCCCATTTCCTGGCCCACCAGCCATTGGATGTCGAAAATGGTGTTCTTACCATCGGCCCAGAAAATCGGCACGTTGTTATCGTAAGACCAGCTGCTGAATTCGAGCTTTCTTTCCTGCTTGATCTTGTCCGGCACGCGCGCCAGCCCGTAGGAGCCCCAGACCTTGCGCAATGGAATCAGCCCCGCCGCCTGCTTTTCCAGTTTGATCGACGGCTTGCGTTCGAACCGGCTTCCGGCCGGACGGGACACCTCGGCGATTTCCACTATCTTCTTCTTGATCCCGGCGATTTTCTTTTTCAGCCTGGCCGCTTTGCCCGACCCCGCCACGTCCGTGAGAGAATCGAGCCTGCCGGTGAAAATCGGCATCAGGTAACGCAGGCGTTCATCGTACTTAACGCTGTCTGCACCCGCGGAAGCCAGTTCGGCAAGCTCTTCGAGGATACCGCGGTGGATCAGGTCGGCCAGCTGCAGGGCGGATTCCTCGCCGCCGTTGGTCACGGTGTAGGCGCCGGCTGCAAGCAGGGCGGCCATTTCACCCATGACCAGCGGGCTGAGGTTTTCCGGACGGTCGCTGGAAGTGTGGTAATGGCGGTCACGCATGAAGATCAGCGACGTGCAGGGTATGTCGATACTCGGATCGGCCAGAAAATTGTCGTTGATCATGAAGGTGTGGGTTTCCCAGTGCCAGCGCGGATGATCCTTGAAGAGCGTGCGGGTCAGGTCGATCGTCAGGTCGTCGATGTACGAAGGATTGCTGTGAGGTTCGACGTACACCTGCATCCAGCTCTTGCAGCGGTCGATATCCGGCCCTACCATGTCCGGGTTGAAAGCGCAGATCACCTTATCCGGCAGCTTGGGATTGGCGCAAAGGTGGGCCAGGAAACCGATGACCTCCCAGGAGCAGATGACCCGGATGGTTTTCCTGGGAGCCTCCAGCTCACCCCGGTTCACCATGTCGATCAGGGCCCGCACAGCCTCCAGGGCCGTGGCCACGCCGGTGGCGTTGTCGTGGGCGCCTATTTCATGCAGGTGCTGGATGAACCAGACTTCCTGATCCGGCCGGTCAGTACCCGGGATTACGCCGGTGGTCACCGGCAGCGTGTCGTCGTAAAGCTTCGTCTGGACCCGGGTGAAAGCCTCTACTTCATCCTTTTCCGCCAACTGGCTCCTCAGCCAGTCGCCATCGACCGGCTTGATCGAGAAGGCGAGAAGGTTTTCATTGTTCTGCGGAAACAGGAAAGCATTGTGCCAGCGCACCAGCTCCATGTTCTGCTCGCGTTCCCGGACTTCCGGCCAGTAAGGAAATTCGTCGCTGATAACACCCAGCGCTCCCTTCTGGATCAGCTTCTTGCGCAGTTTGTCATCCAGCGCCACCTTGTCCTGGAAGACGAGTTTTCCCTTGAGGCTGCCGTTGGATTTAGCGTAAACGATTTTCGTCCTGACGCCTTTTGGCGGCGTACTCCCGCACCATAGCATCAGGTGGCAGGGATCGGCCTGGCGGTCGGCGATCCGCCGCAGCTTGCCGTCGCCTCCTTTGACATCCAGCGTCCCGGAAATTGCATCCCAGCCCTGCGGGCCTTCCCAGTCGGCGAACAGGTTCTTGCCGGTGGTCGGATACCGGTGAATCTTGACGTTTTTCAGGCCGATTTCTTCCATAATCTGCTTGGTGCTTTCGGCGGCCCGCTGGTAACCGGGGAATGTGGACAGACGGTCGTGGACCCAGAATCTCAGGAGGTATTCGAGCGCCCGCGCCCCTGAGGTTTCACCCTGCATTTTCTTGAAAATATCGCGATGGAACATCGGTAGGCCTTCCATTACTCTAAAATATTAGATTACCCCTGGCCTTCCCTTGCGGCTGGAATGGCCATGCCCGTAAGTAGAAGAAATAACGACTACTGAACATTCAGAACTTGTCGATCAGCATGTCGGCTCCCCGCAGCCGCATGGAAAGCTCTCTGGCCAGATAACGCAGCAGCTTTACGCTCAGGTGCGGAAAGTCGTCCAGCAACCGGTGTCCGTCGAAGGCGAACATTTCAGTGGCGCTGCCGGCAATGGCCGAAGCCGACCGGGGATGGTTGTCGAGCACCGCCATCTCGCCGAAAACTTCCCCCGGCCCCAACGTGGCCAGAATCCTCCCGCTGTGCTCTTTGCGAATCTTGACTTTCCCTTTGCGGATTGCGTAGAACTGGTTGCCGACATCTCCCTCGCAGAAGATCATCTCATCCTTGTCCGCTCTTACCCGCTGGGAACAGAACAGCAGCAGAGCGATTTCATCATGAGTGAACGTGGAGAAGAAGGAGGTGCCGGAGAGCTCCTGAATCAGCTCTTTCTGCCCGATGTCATCCCGGGCCGCCGGCTTCTGTTTTGCCTTTTTGCTCTGGGCCATTATAACTCGCTGTTGGTCAGAAAGGACTGGAACCGGCCAGACAAACACTCCTAAAGCTATCATCCTGCCTCGAAGTTTGTCAACTCTTTATTGACGCTGCTTAGAGCTGCAATTTCGCATACTTCTTGACAGTACGAAGGTTAGACGGTAAAATGGTTCAAATCCGGTCTGGCCTTTCCCCTTTCGCCATGCTCTCCGTCAAGGACGCTTGATTGAAACTGAATCCGACTCGCTTTAATATACCCGCCGTATTGTGTCTGGTCCTGGCGGCAGGGGGAAGACTGGCGGCCCAGACTGCGGTAGCCGACTGTGCGGCCTGCCACCGCGCGATCGCGGATGAATGGAGGGGCTCGCTTCACCGGGAAGCTTACACGACCCCGGTTTTTCTGGCCCGCAAGGAGGAGCTGAGCCGGGCGGGCGAATCATCCTGTGACTGCCACGCCCCGCAGCAACTGGCTCCCGACTACCTCGGTCTCAAACCGACGGCCCGCGCCGACTCCCTGCAGCTGGGGGTGGATTGTATCTCCTGCCACCTGGACGGCGAAAGGGTGGCCTGGTCGAGCGGCCCGACGAAATACGCGCCTCACTGGACCCGCCAGGCCGCCATTTATGCCTCGGGTAATTTTTGTATCGGCTGCCACAGTTGGGCCCCGAAGGACGCCTTCGACTGCCAGGAGTGCCACATGCCGCTGCAGGCCGGCCCGGCGGCGGACGGCCCGCACCTCGAATCCCCACAGGGAGCCGCTCACCGCTCGCACCGCTGGGCGGCTTCCCGGGACTTGGAAACCCTGGCCCAGGCGGTTTCCCTTACAGTTCGCGGCGGCGGTGAGAGCCTTTGGGTGGAGGTGGCCAATCTCGTCCCGGCGCACCAGTTTCCTGCAAATAGTCACCGGTCGGCCGAAATCGTTCTTATGGATGAAAGCGGGCGGGAACCTTCCTGGAGACAGTCCCTGACTCTGGCGGCGGATTCGACCGCCAATTTTGCGGTGAAAGCGGCAGGCGGACCCGGCAGCGCCTGGTTCGAGCTGCGTTATTTTCCGGGTCCGGCAGTCTGGCCGGACAGCTTTGTGGTCGTGCGGCGCGCGCCGCTGCCGTAACTTAGACAACGACCGCTGTTTTCCTGCGGACTGGAGACAGATGCGCAGAAGGGATTTTATCACTGGAACGCTCGGGTCTTCAATCGCCCTCGGCCTCGCGGCCCAGCCCGGCTTCACCGGTCAGATAGACCGGGGAACACTGCTGGCCCTGGCCCGGACGGTGATTCCGGACCGTGATCCACAGGTGTGGCAGAGCGGGGCGGTGGCCGAGGTTTTCATGGACGAGATCGACGGGATCGAGGGGAAGGAGCGGGTGCGGCTGGAAAGCGAGCTTTCCAGCCTGGATGCCGCCGCGCTGGAAAGTTCCGGAAAGAGGTTCGCGGGGCTGGGGCTGGACGAGCGGACCGCTCTGGTGGAGAGCCGGCTGGCCGGCCGCGAGGAGTTCCGCGGGGCTTTCGCCGTGGTGCGGACCGCGGCGGTGAACGCCTTCTACGCCAGCCGGACCGGCCACGAGCGCACCGGTTACTACGAGACGACGCAATTTATCGGCTACCCTGAGTACCTGCAGGGGGCCGAAACCTGGGAGTAGGGATGCCGGAAAGCCGCTACGATGCGATAGTGATCGGCCTGGGCGCCGCCGGATCGGTGGTCGCCGAGGCGCTTTCGGCGGCACGCTGGAGAGTGCTGGCCTTGGAGGAAGGGCCCTGGTACAACCCGTTCCGGGACTTCGCCGGGGGCGTGGCGGAACGCGTAGCCACCGGGCTGGTCTACGTGGAAGGCGGATTGCGCGCCAGCATGGTCAAGGCCGTGGGCGGCAGCATGGTGTTCTACGCCGGAGTCTTCTTCCGCCTGCACGAAAGCGATTTCTGCACCAGGAGCCGCTCCGGCTGCGGCACCGACTGGCCGATAACCTACAAGGAGCTCGAGCCTTTCTACGACAGCGTGGAGCTTTTTACGGGCGCCAGCGGCAGCAACCGGAACGTCTTCGAAGTGTCGCGGGGACCGTACCCCAATCCCCCTCACCCGGTAGCGGTCGGCTCCCGGTATTTTGCCCGGGGGGCGCGGGCCCTGGGCTACCACCCGGCTGTGACCCCGCTGTCCATCCTCTCCAGGCCCTACCGCGGCCGGCCATCCTGCACTTACTGCGCCAGGTGCGGCGATGGCTGCATGGTCGGCGACAAAAGCTCGCCGGAAATGACCTACGTGCCGGCCGCGGTGAAAAACGGAGCGGAGATCCGAGCCGGCCACCGGGTGCAGACTATCGAGACCAACCAGGCCGGCCGGGTGACCGGCGTAGTATACCGGGACCCGGAGGGGACCAGCCGGCGCGCCGCAAGCGACCTGGTCGTGCTCTGCGGCAGCGCGCTGCTTAATCCCTGTCTCCTGTTGCGCAGCGCCACCCCCACGCATCCGCAAGGACTGGGTAACCACAGCGGCCAGGTCGGCAGGAACCTGATGTGCCACAACGGCGGGCGCTACCTGGCGCGCTTCCCGGAGCGGGTGAACGGTTATATGGGCACGAGCGGCGGGGTGAACGTGCAGGACTTATACGAGGGCGACTCCCGGGCCGATTTCCACCGCGGCTATACCCTCTACGTCTCGCTCATGCCCTCGCCGCCGGAGCTGTTCGTCAACTGGTACCTGGACGACTGGGGGAAAAAGCTGATGGAGCTGATGGAGTCTTACGACCACATGATCCGTATCGCTTTGCTGGGCGAAGACCAGGCTCGCCCGGAGAACCTGGTCTGCCCGGACCCGGAGCTGAAGGACCAGGACGGCTTCCCGCGGCCCAGGGTGCGCTATTTCCGCAGTGATAACGAGAGCCGGATGTTCGACCACGCGATGGACACCGCCCGCAGGATTTGTCGAGCCGGCGGCGCCCATGACTGGGAGTTCTTCCATATCTCCGATACGAGCGCCCATCCCCTGGGCACCTGCCGGATGGGTAACGATCCCGGTTCAAGCGTGGTGGACCGTTGGGGGGCCTGCCACAGCGTGCCGGGCCTTTATATCTGCGACGGCAGCGTTTTCCCCACTGCGGGTGCGGTCAATCCCGCCTGCACTATCATGGCGCTGGCCGCCCGCACAGCGGACCATCTGGTCAAACACGGGGCCGGCTGAAGTTCCGGTGCGAGGAGCGTGAGATGACCCTGGGATTGGCCCTTATTGCCGCGATCCTGATCTGCCTGGCGATATTCGGCTTGGCGATCATGACTTTCCGGCACCAGCGTCTGCTGCAGGAAAAAAAGGGCATGTACCTGAACGCCCACAAGGAGAGAAGCCTCCATTACCGGCGCTACACCACCTGCCAGGCGGACCTCGAACGGCTGCGGGTTAGTTTCAACAACCGCCTGCGGGAACTGGGCCACCTGAAAGTCGAAATACAGGCGAAAAAGAAAGAAATCCAGGACATTCTCGACATCCTGCGCGAGGAGTCCAAGCAGGTGGACGAAGAGATGGAAAAGGACCTGACACGGATCATCGAGCGCAGGAAGGGGATGATTCTCAATCACTGGAAAGAGCTCAACGGCAAAAAGGCGCTTTACCTGGGGAAACTCAAGGAAGCGCAAACTGACAAGGGAAGTCGGCAGTCGCTGATGGAGAAGAAAGAAAGTGAGTTCCAGATGCTTTCCCGGATGAACTCGGAGCTGGCCAGGCTGAAGTCGGAATACGAGCGGATCGTACGCAGGCCGATCTTTTCATTCGGTTCGAAAAAGTGACGGGGCGGGGCTACTTTGCTTCGGGACTTTTACCGGCGGCTGCCAGGCGCTCGCGGCGCTCTTTCAGAAGCTGTCTGAATTCCTTGGCCGGCACGTAAATCCAGACTATCAGGATGATCAATCCCAGCGCCCAGATACTCCAGGTGACCCAATCGAAGTACATCGATCGCTCCTGCGGTTGGTAGGTAATGACAGCCCCGGACGGCATGTATTCGGTCGGTCGGCTTCCCGGCTGGTAAAGCCCGGCCGGATTAAAGCTAACTACCTGGGCGCTGGTTTGCAAGTACTTGTCCGGCAGACAACCCGCCCGGGCCGGAACAGTGGGGTAGAGGGGAGTCTGTCCGGTCGCTCGACATCGAATTCGGGACGAGGCAATCGAACGGGAGGAAAAAGGTGAAATTCCAGGCAGCGCTTTACGATCTGGATGGGCTGATGGTAAACTCCGAGCCGATTCACGGGGTGGCCAGCGAGAAGGCGGTCAACGTTTACGGTCGGACTCTGCAGGACATTCCGGAGGAGGTCCGGCGGTCCTTTTACGGCAAGCGCGTGATCGACGTGGCTGCGCTGGTGGTCGGAAGCCTCGGGCTGGACATCGCCCCGGAGCGCTGGGCGGACGAGCGCCATCGGATATTCATGGAACTGATCGAAAAGGGCATCGAGTTGATGCCCGGCATGGAAAGTTCGCTGGATTTTTTCCACGGCCGCGGCCTGAAAACCGCCGTGGTTTCTTCCGGCGTGCGGCGCTACGTCACCCGGATTCTCGAAATCACCGGGATGACCGGCCGGTTCGAGGCGGTCGTCACCGGCGACGACGTTACCAGCGGCAAGCCCGATCCCCAGTGCTACCTGGCCGCCGCCGGCAAGATCGGCGCCGAGCCCCGCGCCTGTATCGTGCTCGAGGATGCCCATGCCGGAATTCTGGCGGGCAAGTCGGCCGGGATGAAAGTGGTGGCCGTGCGCAACCGGTTCAGCCTGAACTACGAGGGCGCCGACGTGATACTCGACTCGCTGGCGGAACTCAGCGACCGGACTCTGGGACGCCTGCTGAACGGAAAAAACCGGTCTCCCGCTGCCTGAAGCGGCGGAAAATGGTGGCATCCCGGTGAAAATCCGCTTAAATTTTGCGCACACGACCGTGAACAGTTACCCTTAAATCGAGAGGAGAGGAAGATGCAGAAGTGGATCTGCGATGTTTGCGAGTGGGTTTACGATCCGGCGGAAGGCGATCCGACGCAGGGGATAGAGCCGGGTACTCCATTCGAAGACCTGCCAGATGACTGGGTCTGTCCGGCCTGTGGAGTGGGCAAGGAAGATTTCAGCAAGATCGATAGCTGACGGTTCGGCAGTTCGAGGCGGTGACTGCGGTATCAATTCTGGATCGATTTCCCTGCGCCCGGTTTGTCAGCCGGGCGCTCGTGCTTTGGGCAGCGTTCGGTACGCTGGCGGTGCCCGGGGCGCTGGCGTGCCTTCCGGATGGAGGTTGCCGGTAGTGGCTGGTGAAAATGACAGGGCAATGATGGCCCGGGCGCTCGAGCTGGCGGCGCGCGCCGAGGGCCGCACTTCGCCCAATCCCCTGGTGGGGGCGGTGGTGGCCAGAGGGGGCCGGATCGTGGGTGAGGGCTATCACCGCCGGGCCGGGGCCAGCCATGCCGAACGGATCGCCCTGAAAAAGTCGAGCGGGGCCGCCCGCGGCGCCACCCTCTACGTCAACCTCGAGCCCTGCTCCCACTACGGCCGCACGCCCCCTTGCGTGGAGGCGATTATCGAGGCCGGAGTGGCTAAAGTGGTTGCCGCCATGCGCGATCCGAATCCACTGGTCCGGGGACGCGGCTTCAGGGCGCTGCGCCGCGCGGGGATAATAGTGGAAGTGGGCCTGCTGCGGCGCCAGGCGGCGAGGCTCAACGAGGTTTTTATTCATCACGTCCGCACCGGCCGGCCGTTCGTCTCACTGAAACTCGCCCAGACGCTCGACGGCAAGATCGCCTCCGCGCCTGGGGTCCGCACCCCCATCAGCTCGGCCCCCGCCCTGCGGCTCGCCCACCGGCTGCGCGAGCGCCACGATGCGATCCTGGTGGGAGTTTCGACCGCCATTGCCGACGACCCCCTGCTGAACGTCCGCCATATCCCGAACGCCCGTCAACCCCTGCGCGTGGTGCTCGATTCCTCCCTGCGCACGCCGCCGGAGGGCCGGCTGGCCCGCTCCGCCGGCCCGCAGCCGCTGCTGGTGTTCTACGACCCGGCCAAAGCCCCCCCCGACAGGCTCGAAAAGCTGGTTGGCATGGGTGTCGAACTCGCACCCCTGGCCGCCGACGCTGAGGGCCTGCTGCCGCTGGGGCCGGTGCTGGACGGGCTTGCCGCCAGAGGAGTCACCAGCCTCCTGGTCGAGGGAGGCCGGCGCGTGGCTGCCTCTTTCCTGCAGCAGGGGCTGGTCAACCGGCTGCACCTGTTCATCGCCCCGCGCCTGCTGGGAGAGAAAGACGCGCTGCAGGGTATCGGTGACCTGCCGGCCGGCGGAAAGGGTATCAGCCTGCGTGAAATCCAGCGGCGGTTTATCGGTCCCGACCTTTATCTCACCGGCCTCCTGGGCCGGCCGCTTCCCTGATATGTTTTGCCTTGAATAGGCGAATATGTTATTATAGTGATAATTATGTTCAGCGGGATAATCGAGTATCTGGGCACGGTTGGTTCGGTCAGGAAGCTTGGCCGGGGTCGCAGCCTTTCGATCGAGGCCGGTCCTCTGGCCGAACAAGCGAAGCCCGGCGACAGCCTCGCGGTCAACGGGGTCTGCCTCACCGCCACGGCGGTTCATGGGGGAATGGTCGAGGCCGAGGCGGTGGCGGAAACGCTTGCCAAGACCACCCTGGGAAACATTGCCCGCGGCGACCGGGTCAATCTCGAGCGTCCTTTGACAGCCGGCGGCAGGATCCACGGCCACCTGGTGCAGGGACACGTCGATACTGTCACCCGGGTGCTGACTCTGGAAGAGCTGCCGGAGAGCGTCCTGATGGCCTTCGCTCTCGACGACCAGCTCGGGCCGTACGTGGTCGGCCGGGGCAGTGTGGCCGTGGATGGGGTGAGCCTGACCGTGGCCCGGCTGGATGAGGACCGCTTCACCTGCTCGATTATCGGCTATACCCTGGCGCACACCACGCTGGGCCTGGTCCGGCCGGGTTCCCGGGTGAACGTCGAAACGGACATTATCGGCAAGTACGTGGTGAGCACCCTTGCGAGGATCGGGGCGGGGGGCTCCGGTGTCTCGGAGGCCAAGCTCCGTGAATGGGGTTACTGACCAGGATTATTCACAGATTATGATAAAGCCCGAACAAAATATTTAATAATGCCGGTTAGAAGGACCGTCGATGGTGATAGAAGAGTACAAGATGACTCCGGTGGATGAGGCGATCGAACGCCTGCGCGGCGGCGGAATGGTGATCCTGGTGGACGATGAGCAGCGGGAGAACGAGGGGGATTTCGTCATCCCGGCCGAAAACGCCGCGCCGGAAGCGGTCAATTTCATGGCCCGCCACGGCCGGGGCCTGATCTGCGTGGCCTTGACCGAAAAGCGGGCGCAGGAGCTGGACTTGGAGCCGATGGTCCACTCCGATTCCAACACCTCGCGCCACGGTACTTCGTTTACGGTCAGTGTCGATCTGAAGGCCGGGACCACCACCGGCACCTCGGCCCACGACCGCGCGGCCACGATCCGGGCGATCTGCGACCAGCGGACCCGGCCCGAGGACCTGGCCCGGCCCGGACACATTTTTCCGCTCCGGGCCCGCGAGGGCGGGGTGCTGCGCCGCGCCGGACACACCGAGGCTACGGTAGACCTGGCGCTGTTGGCCGGCTTCCAGCCGATCGGGGTGCTCTGCGAAATCATGGACGAGGACGGCACCATGGCCCGCCTGCCCAGGCTGTTCGAAATCTCCCGCGAATTTAACCTGCCGGTGGCCTCGATCCAGGACCTGATCCGCTACCGCCGGACCCGGGAAAAAATCGTCAAGTGTTCGGCCAGGACCGTGCTGCCAACCGCCGACGGCAAGTTTGACCTGTATCTCTACGAAACCACCTACAGCGATGAATCGCACCTGGCGCTGGTCTGCGGTCACGTGGCCGGCAAGGAAAACGTGCTGGTGCGGGTGCACAGCAGCTGCCTCACCGGCGACGCCCTGGGCAGCCTGCGCTGCGACTGCCGCTACCAGCTCAACACGGCCATGCAGATGGTGCAGCAGGAAGGCCAGGGAGTGATAGTCTATCTCAACCAGGAAGGCCGGGGGATCGGCCTGGCGCCCAAGATCAAGGCTTACGCCCTCCAGGACAAGGGTCTGGACACGGTCCAGGCCAACCTCGAACTCGGTTTCGCCGATGACGAGCGCGACTACGGCGTGGGGATCCAGATTCTCAAGGACCTGGGCCTGTCCAGCGTGCGCCTGATGACCAATAACCCCAAGAAGGTCGATGCCTTCATCTACGACGGTTACGGTCTGACTGTCACCGAACAGGTGCCGATCGAACAGGACCCCAACGATTACAACCGGAAGTACCTCGAAACCAAAAAAAACCAGATGGGCCATCGTCTGCGTAAAATCGGCAAGGACGAGGCCGATAACCGGAAGTGAGAACCGGAAAGTCCTGGCGGAGGAAAAATGGTGAAAATTTACGAAGGTAAACTGGATGCCGGGGGCAAGCGGGTGGCTTTGGTCGTGTCCCGTTTCAACGACCTGGTGACCGGCCGGCTGGCCGAGGGTGCGCTGGATTGCCTGTTGCGCCACGGCGCCAGTGAAAAGGACCTGGCGGTGTTCAAGGTGCCGGGCTCGTTCGAGATCGGTCCGCTCTGCCGCAAGCTCGCCCTGTCGGGCAAATTCGACTCGGTGATCGCGATCGGGGCGGTGATCCGCGGAAACACGCCGCATTTCGATTTCATCGCCGCCGAAGTGGCCAAGGCTGTGGCGCAGGCCTCGTTCGAGGCGCCGGTCCCGGTCCTTTTCGGCGTTCTCACTACCGACACTCTCGAACAGGCGCTGGAGCGCGCCGGCGCCAAGGCGGGCAACAAGGGCGCGGATGCGGCCGCCGCCGCGATCGAAATGATGAGCCTGTACGCCAGCGGGGCGTTTTGACCCTCAGGCCACGCCTTACGCCCTGCCGGATTTGCCGGCAAGCCGCGACAGATTGTTCCGGAACATGAAGAAACGCACCAAGTCCAGAGTCTGGGCCCTGCAGGCTGCCTACAGCATGCAGCTCAGCGGCCGGTCGGCGAGCCAGATTCTGGATATTTTTTTTAAATGGAGAAAGGTCGGGGAGCAGAACCGGGAGCTGACTACCAGGCTCCTGGCTACCCTGGAAGCCAACCTGGAGGAAGTGGACGCACTACTCGCCGCCCACCTCGAAAACTGGTCGCCGCAGCGTCTGGCGGTAATCGATCGGCTCCTGATTCGTCTGGCGGTGGTCGAATTTCTATATTTCGACGATATTCCGCCCAAGGTCACGATCAACGAATACGTCAATCTGGCGCACGATTACGGTACGGACGATTCCCCGCGATTTGTCAATGGAGTGCTGGACGCCGTACACAAAACCATCGCCAGCCGCGCCCCTGGCCTCAAGCCGGCCAACGGCGGCGGCGGGGAGGAGTAAATCTTTTGCTCCTGGCCTTGATCTCGGATATCCACGGCAACCTGCAGGCGCTGGAGGCGGTACTCGGACGTATCGAGGCGATGGGAATCGAGGAGGTCGTGTGTCTGGGGGACGTAGTGGGTTACGGCGCCGATCCGAATGCCTGCCTCGACCGGGTCCGCTCGGTCTGCACCCGGGTAATCATGGGCAACCACGATGCCGCCGCCGTGGGAATGACCTCGGTGGAATACTTCAACTCGGCGGCGCGCACGGCCGCACTCTGGACCGGCGGCCAATTGAGTGAAGAAAATAAAGCCTACCTGCGCAGCCTGCCTTACGGCGCTGATTTTGACAGATTCCGGATCGTGCACGCCACTCCCGACGATCCCCCGGCCTGGAAGTACCTGCTCACCGCCGATTCGGCGCTCCTGCAATTCGACTATTTCAGCGGCCCACTGCTTTTTTACGGCCATACGCACGTACCCCTGACATTCGATCTGTCCGAGGCCGGCGACATCGCCGTGAGCGAAGAATACGAGCTGGGGCTCGAAGAAGGCCACCGCTACATAATCAACACCGGCAGCGTCGGACAGCCGCGCGACGGCGACCCGCGCGCCGCCTTCGCAGTTTTCGACCGGGAGAAGTCGAGGGTCACGATCCTCCGGGAAAAATACGATATCGAACTGGCGCAGCGGGCCATACTCGCCGCCGGCCTGCCGCCGGTCCTGGCCGACCGTCTCTCTTACGGAAGCTGACCGAGCATGCCCTACCGGATACTGCTGATAAACTGGCGCGACATCCGCCACCCGGAGGCCGGGGGGGCGGAAGTCCACGCCCATGAGATTTTCCGGAGGCTGGCCGGCCGGGGCCACTCTGTCACCTTCCTCACCTGCGCCTGGCCCGGCGCGGAGCCCCAGGCGGAAATCGACGGGATCCGGGTGGTGCGCGGCGGCCGCAACCCGACGTTCAACTATGCGGTGCCGGGGTTGGTAAAGAAGCTGGAGGTCGGGAAAAACTTCGACATCGTGGTCGAGGACCTGAACAAGATCCCCTTTCTCACCTCCAGGTTTGTCCGCCTTCCGCGGCTGGTGCTGTTCCACCATCTATTCGGGGCCACCATTTTCCGCGAGGCGGTTTTTCCGGTGGCGGCCTACGTCTGGCTCTGGGAACAGCTCGTTCCGCACTTTTACCGGAACGAATGGGTCCAGTCGGTGTCGCAGGACACCACCGAGGAGCTGGCGGCTAAAGGCTTCGACCGGGGGAAAATGCGGATCGTGTACAACGGTATCGACTGCAACCGGTACACTCCCGGCCCGGTTTCGGCGCGGGCGGCCGGGGAAAAGCCCTACCTGCTTTACATGGGCCGGATCAAGCGCTACAAGCGGCTGGAGCTGATCTTGGAGGCTTTCGTCCGGTCGGGCCCCATGGGCCTGCCGGAGGACTTCCGGCTGGTTTTCGCCGGGGCCGGGGACGACTACCCGCGGCTGGAGCGAATCAGCCGCAAGCTCGGCATCCAGGAGCGCACCAGTTTCCTGGGCCGGGTGCCGGAAGAGGAGAAAATCGAATTGTTGCGCGGGGCGGTCTGCGTGCTGAATCCATCGCCCAAGGAGGGCTGGGGGATTACCAACATGGAAGCCGCCGCCTGCGGCACGCCGGTGGTGGCCAGCCGTTCGCCGGGCCTGCGCGAATCGGTAAGGGACGGCCGCACGGGTTTTCTCTTCACCCCGGGCGAAGTGACCCAGTTCGCCGCCCGGATCGTGCAGGTAACCGGCGATCCCAGACTGCGTCAAAGGCTGAGCGCCGAGGCCCGCCGTTTCGCCGAGGGTTTCACCTGGGAGGAAAGCGCGCTGGCCACCGAACAATACATCGGCCACATCATCGAAAACTGGAAGTAAGACCGATGGAATCCGAGTACCGCGTATATCGTCTCAAGGTTTTTTTCAGGCTGCTGGGGCTGATTTTCAAATCCATGCGTCCGGCGCAGTGGACCAAGAACCTGCTGGTTTTTGCCGGGCTGGTCTTCGCTGAAAAAGCCACCGACCCGGCCCTGATCCTGCGTTCGACCCTCGCCTTCGCCGCCTTCTGCCTGATTTCCTCCGGTGTCTATATCCTCAACGACCTGTATGATGCCGCCGGCGACCGGCTTCATCCGCTCAAGAAAAATAGGCCGATCGCCTCCGGCCAGCTGTCGCGGTTCACCGCCGCTTGGGCATCGGTGATAGTGGGGATAGCCGGATTAGCCTTGGGTGCCCTGCTAAAAGGACATTTCATGGCGGTCAGCTATCTTTACTTTTTCATCAACCTGCTTTATTCGCAGTGGCTGAAGCGGATCGTCATAATCGACGTGATGACCGTGGCGCTTGGATTCGTGCTGAGGGTTCTGGGCGGTACGCTGGCGGTAGGAGTCCATACCAGCGAATGGATTCTGATCTGCACTTTTCTGTTGAGCCTGTTTCTGGCGTTCGGCAAAAGACGCCACGAGCTGGTGGTGCTCGAAAACGAGGCCACCGGCCACCGCGACGTACTGGCCCACTACAGCCTCTACTTCCTGGACCAGATGATATCGGTGGTCACGCCCAGCACCCTGATCTGCTACACGCTCTACACGCTGAGCCCGGATACGGTGGCCCACGTGGGGAGCCGGGGCCTGGTCTTTACCGTACCGTTTGTCATTTACGGCATTTTCCGCTACCTTTACCTGATCCATCTCCGGCAGAGGGGCGGCGACCCGGCCGCGCTCCTGGTTCGGGACCCCTGGCTGCTGGCGGCGGTGGTGGGCTGGCTGGTCACGGCTTTTACAGTGCTTTATATTTAGTGGGAGTTTACCCGGAGCCGGCAGAAAACCTCAGAGTACGAGGCGGTCATAGATGGCCAGAGCGAAAGTGGCGGTGCTGAAAACTACGCCCGAGCGGGTGGTGGAAGACTACGGCCGGCTGGCTGAATTGGCCGGGATGGCGGAGGCCCTGGACCCGGGTGCGCAGACTATCCTCAAGGACAACATCTCCTGGCATTTTCCCTATCCAGGCGCAAATACCACTCCCTGGCAGCTCGAAGGAGCAGTCCGCGCGTTGCGGGGAAAAGGATTCGACGACCTGGTGGCGGTGCAGAACGACACCGTGGTGACCAATGCTTTCAAGGGCGAGCGGCTTAACCGTTTCACCGGCGTTTTCCGGAAGTACGGCGTCCCGGCGCTCTATAATTTCCGCAAGGCAGATATCTCCTGGGAAGTTTACCGGCCCAAAGGCAGGATGCTGGTGCTGGACCGGATTTACCCGGACGGCATCCGGATACCCAAAGAATTCCACGGCCGCAACGTGGTGCACCTGCCCACGATCAAGACGCACATTTACACCACCACCACCGGGGCGATGAAGAACGCTTTCGGCGGCCTGCTCAACCGGCGGCGGCACTATACTCACAGCCGCATCCACGAAACGCTGGTGGACCTGTTGCGCATCCAGAAAGAAATCCACAGCGGGATTTTCGCGTTCACCGACGGCACTACCTGCGGCGATGGCCCGGGTCCCCGCACGATGCGGCCCGTGGATGTGGGCGTGATCCTGGCCGGGGCCGATTGCACGGCGGTAGATGCCGTGGCCAGCCGCCTGATCGGATTCGATCCGCTCAAAATAGATTACATCCGGATCGCCCACGAAGAAGGCCTGGGAGTGGGCGACCCGCGCGAAATCGAGGTGGTGGGGGACGATATCAGCGGCCTCGACCTGCATTTCAGCGTGGGGGACAACCTGGCCAGCCGGGTGGGGGACGTGTTCTGGTTCAGCCCGCTGAAAGCCCTCGAGCGGCTCATGTTTCACACGCCGCTGGTCTACCTGTTCATCCTCGGCTCGGCGGTCTACCACGACTGGCTCTGGTATCCCACCCGCGGCCGGCGGATTGTCAGGCAGTGGAACCGCACCAGGTGGGGCAGGCTTTTCGAACAGTATTGAGTGGCTCGATCGCCCGGCCGGCTTGACAGTCACCTGCGGCGGGCGGTAATATTGGGTCTGCTGCGCTGGACTACCCTGATCCCGGAACACCCGGACTGTGATGAACCGAACCCGCAATACTCCGGACGTGACCGTTCTGGTCCCGGCTTTCAACGAGGTGGAAAACATCCCCGAGCTGGTCGGGGCGCTGTGCGCGATGTTTGACAGCCACGGGATCGCCGGGGAAATCGTGCTGGTGGATGACGGCAGCACGGACGGCACCTGGGAGAAAG
>JAZDIG010000189.1:0-2472 GCA_043805105.1 Candidatus Glassiibacteriota bacterium
TCTTTTTGCCTGGGAGGGGACCCGCTACTGGGTGGGATTGTGGCTGCTGGTGGCGGCCGGATCGGCCTCCAGCCCCAGCGAAACCGCCCTGGCTGCCGGATCATCAGACCGCATCCAGCGCCGTTTCGCCCAGTTCGCCAATTACATCGCCAGCCTCGATTCCGCCCTGCCGGTGGCGATCCTCGGAGTACTGGCCGGCTGGTTCCACGCCGGCGGCGGCGAGCTGGTCCCGGCTGTCGAATGGGCCGTGGCCAGCGTGCTGATCGGGCTGGCGCTGGGCTTCCTCTTCTATTCCTACGCCCGCCACCGTCACACGGAGAACGAGCTGGCGATGATGATTATCGCTTTCGCCGTGACCGCCGCCGGGATCGCGGCTTTTCTCCAGCTTTCCAGCCTGTTCATCTGCATGGTGATGGGAGCTTTTATCGGCAACAGCCTGAAGGATACCGGCGGGAAGATTTTCAGGGTGCTGGCCGTGCGCGAACGGCCGATCCTGGTGGTGCTGCTGGTCCTGGTGGGCGCGGGCTGGCAGCCGGTTCCGGCGGCCCAGACCTTGCCGGTGGCGATATGCCTCGTCGTGTTCCTGGCCGCCAGGGTCGCGGCCAAGCTGGTATCCGGGGCCCTATTCGGCAGGATAGCCGGAGCGGATACCCAGGGCGCGGGGACTGTCGGCGGGTTGGCGCTGCTGGGCCAGGGCGGAATGAGCGTGGCCCTGGTGGCCAACTGTCAGTTGCTTTTCGGCGGAATCGGCCTGACCGAGGCGGTGAGCGTGGCGCTCTTGGGCGTGGTAGCAGCGGAGGCGGTTGCGGCCTATGCCGCCCGCCTGGCCCTGGTCAGGCGGGGTGAGAAGGGAGGTGGCTCATGAGCCGCTTTTTCGGGCTGGCCGCGCTGGCGCTGTTGATGGCGCTGATGTTCTGGCTGCCTGTCCCGGCCGCCGGCGGCCGTCCCCTGTCGATGACTCTCGGCTTTCTGCTCCTGGCCGGATTCGTCTGCGGCAAGCTGGGCAACCGGATCGGCCTGCCGGGGATCACCGGCTACCTGGTGGCTGGTATCGCGCTGGGACCCGCCTTTCTCGGGATCATGGACCAGGGGACGGTCCAGAGCCTGCAGATGATTAACAGCTTCGCTCTCACCCTGATTGGCCTGACCGCCGGCGGCGAGGTGGACCTGCGCCGGATCGCCCGCCGCCTGAAATCATTCATGTCGATCGCCCTGTTCCAGGTGCTGATGGTGTTCGGGGGGATGTTGTCGTTCATGACCTTGTCACTGCGGTATTTTCCTGATGAATTCCCACTGGCTTTTCCCGCGCTGTTGGCCGTGAGCTCCTTTTTTGCGGTCATATCACTGTCCAAAAGCCCGGGATCCACTGTGGCGCTCATAGTCGAGAGTGGAGCGCAGGGGAGGATGACCGAGCTGACATTGGGAATAACTATCGTCAACGACATAGTTGTAATTCTTACTTTTGCAATCACTTTCGGATTTGTCAGCAGCCTGCTTATTCCGGCCGCTTCGACAGCGGGCCATAATCTTGTGGCGGAAGTAGCCTGGGAAATCGGCGGTTCGATAATCTTCGGCATTATCAGCGGGATGATTATTATCGGCTATATGAAATATGTCGGCGGCGAATTGCCGATTTTCATCATCGCGCTCAGCTACCTCACTGCCGAATTGTCTCATCTGCTGCACCTGCATCCGATCCTGGTCTGCATGATCGCCGGTCTGGCGGTGAACAATCTTTCGAGCCGCGGCCACCGGTTTATCGAAGCCATCGAAAAAGGATCGCTGCCGCTCTATGTAGTATTTTTCGCCATTGCCGGGGCCGGGATTAATTTCGGTATATTGAAAGACGCCTGGCTGCTGGTGATTCTGCTCGCGGCGGGCCGGCTGTCTTTCACTTGGTTTGGCTCCTGGCTGGGCGCTTATCTGGCGAAGGAAGAACCCCGGGTGAGAAACAACATCGGGATGAGCTTTCTGTCGCAGGCGGAAATTTCTCTGGGTTTGGCGGTGATGGTCGCTCAGGCCTTTCCGGGCTGGGGAGTTACCTTCAAAAGTGTGGTGATCGGCTCGATCGCGATTTTTCAGATAATCGGGCCGGTGCTCTTCAAAGTCGCCCTGGGCCGAGCCGGCGAGCTGCCGGGCGGCCTCTCGGCCGGTTCCCGCTGAATTCCTTCTTTTTTCCACTACCTTCCTCATTCGAAATAATCGCAATATAAGTTTCAATCGATCAGATCGAACTATTATTCTGGAATGAAAGATAACATAAGAATATAAATATTATACGATATATAATAATATAACGCATAAAACGCACCATCTGCGCTGGACGACCGGGTCCGGCGCTTTTATTTTTAGGCGCAATTCAGATGGGCGGTATCACCTCGGAGAAAAAATGTATCCATCACCCTACATCCGGTTCAAAAGCGCCAGGGAAGAAGGCGAATGGTTCAACGGCTGCGGCGGCGCGGCCGGGAC
>JAZDIG010000190.1:0-13146 GCA_043805105.1 Candidatus Glassiibacteriota bacterium
TCCTCGGAGTCGTCCGCGCTGAAATAGAAAGCGCCCCCTCCCGCCGGGTCCCAGAAATGGGCGATAGCCTGTTCCTGCAGCCGTACGGCCGCCTCCAGCCAGGCCGGATCGAAATCCGCCTCGTAGAGGTCCAGCAGGCCCCAGATCATGAACGCGTAATCGTCCAGGTTGCCGTCGATTCCGGCCTCGCCCCGGGCAAGACGGTGGCGGAGCCGGCCCCGGCTGTCGGTCATCCGGTCGAGGATGAAGCGCACACAGGTTCCGGCCGCCTTCAGGTAGCTATCGTTATCCAGGAGCAGGGCCCCCCGGGCCAGGGCGGCTACCATCAGGCCGTTCCAGTCGGTCAGCACCTTGTCGTCCAGCCCCGGCCTTGTTCTGGCGGCCCGGGCCTGGAAGAGCTTGCCGCGGATCTGTTCTATCTTGCGCTCAAGTTCGGCGGGCTCCAGCCCCAGCTCCCCGGCCAGTTCGGCGGGTTCATGGGTGAGATGCAGGATATTGGCTCCGGCGGGGCCTCCATCCGCTTCCCCGGTGAAGTTGCCCTCGCTGCTGGTGTTGAATACCCGGCTCGCGATCCGCTCGTCCCGTTCGCCCAGCACCTCGGCAAGCTCGCTTTCCCGCCAGAGGTAGAACCTGCCTTCCTCGCCATCGCTGTCGGCGTCCTCGGCGCTGTAAAACCCGCCCCCGGGTGCGGCCAGATCGCGCAGCACGTAGGTGAAAATCTCCCCGGCCGTGCTGGCGAAGTCCTGCCGGCCGGTGGCCTGGTACGCCTCCAGGTAAGCCAGAGCGATGAGAGCCTGGTCGTAGAGCATCTTTTCGAAATGCGGCACCAGCCATTGGCGGTCGGTGGCGTAGCGGTGGAAACCGAAGCCGACATGGTCCCAGATTCCGCCCCGGCGCATCGCCTCCAGGGTCCTGACCACCATCCCCAGCCACCGGTCGTCGCCGCTGCGCCGCCACCAGCGCAGGAGAAAGTTCAATACGTGCGGGGTGGGAAACTTGGGCGCCTCCCCGAATCCGCCGTAAGTGCTGTCGAACCGGCCGGCCAGCGAGTCGGCCGCCTCGGCCAGGACGCTTTCGGCCAATTCCTGGCCCGGAGCGGTCATTTCGACCTCTTTCAGCGCCAGGACGATCTTGTCCGCATCGCCCCTCAGGTCCCCGGCCCGGGTCTGCCACAACTGGCTGGCCCGCGGGATCAACTCCGCCATGCCGATCCGGCCGGAGCGGCCGGTCCTGGGGAAATAGGTGCCGGCGAAAAAGGGCGTACGCTCCGGGGTCAACAGGATCGTCAGCGGCCAGCCGCCGGTGCCGGTGAGCATCTGGCAGACGTTCATGTATACCTTGTCGATGTCCGGCCGCTCCTCGCGGTCCACCTTGATACAGACGAAAGCTTCGTTCAATAGCGCCGCAATCGTGCTGTCCTCGAACGATTCGTGCTCCATCACGTGGCACCAGTGGCAGGTGGAATAGCCGATCGAGAGAAAAATCGGCCGGTTTTCCTTCTCCGCCCTGGCAAAGGCCTCCTCGCCCCAGGGATACCAATCCACCGGGTTGTCCGCGTGCTGCAGCAGGTAAGGGCTTTTGCTGTACTGCAGACGGTTGAGCCGGCCATGCTTCTGTTTTCCGTTCCCGCTCATTATCTCCCGGTCCTTTTCCGAATGCGTTCCACCGCAGGCGGCAAATAGAAGGACTCCAGCCAGGCAAACGCCGGCCAGCCGGACTCTGCGATAGTCAATCATTGTCATTCTCCAGCCGGCGTCCCCATACACGATAAAACTTTCAGCGCTTCCAGGCAAGCCGGAGCCGGAAGCGGACTGACCGCTCCCGGGTCCCTTCACCTGGCGTCTTCCAGCTCGTTCAGCGACCAGTCGTAGTCGAGATATTCCAGCTGATAACCCCCGCTGTTGATAAAACGCTGGTCCTGCTGGCTCACGTAGCGGCTGACGAAGTTCATGACCGCCAGCTCGGCCTCGGACAGACCCATGGCCTGGGCCTGGCTGGCGTAGCGCCGGAGAAAATCCTCCCCGTACGTTTTGAAAATGGGGCTGAGGCTGACTGTCTTTTTTTCCGGGTCGATGGCGAAATTGCCGGGATCGGCCAGGAAACCGCGGGTCTGGTGCTCCAGCAGGCTGTCGAGCTGGCCGCCGGTGTAAGGCTCGCCCTGCAGCCTGGGGCAGCTCTTCGAGGCGCGGGCCAGCGCCATGTGCACGCGCGGCTGGTTGAAACGGCCCAGCAGCAGGTCGTGCTCGATCTGGTCGAGCGTCACCTCAGAGCCCAGCAGCTGAAACCGCAGCTCGTCCCAGACGCCGGCGATCTGGCGGATACTGTTGGCCGGGTAAAGCAGGCCCATCAACAGCCGCCGCTTGATCGGGTAATTATCCACCACCGCGCGGATGGTAAAGAGGTTGTAGGCGTTAATCAGAAAGGCCATCCGGCTCTGATCGTCCCAGGAAGAGAACTCTCGCACCGGAACCGCTCCCAGGTCTGCGACCACGTTGTCCAGGATCTCCCGGTCATCCGCCAGGCGCCGGTAGTTCACCAGTCCCCGGCCATCGGTGTAAATCCGCAGCAGCCTGGCGTAGGAGCTCCAGTTGAATCCATCCGCTGAAACTTCCGCAGCCGCCGCCTGCCCGGGATTTACCAGGCCGGTATCAGCCTGCCGGAACGAACCGGTTAGGCCCAGTAAAACAAGAACTAAAAACATTCTCAGTACCTGCATACTAAACTCCATTTTCCCTTAAGTTCCCTATCTCCTTGACCCGCCGGCCGAACGAGTTCGGTAACGTGAATTTATTTTCAATTAATATTTTGGCTCAATCAATGTACTGGTTCCAGCCGGCGGCTTCAAGGGACTCCGGTGTTTCTCCCAAATCGGCCTCTCTTCTTGTCTTATTCCGGCCCCATCCTTATTTTTAAGTTTTTCGTCCGCCGGCTGTCCCAGCCGCGACCGGTGACTCCAGCTTTCCCGGACCAGGCGAATTCCAGACGAAATGCAGGAAACCGTGCAAAACGGGGAACAGAATCTGTTCAACGCCGAATTTATCTGGATCCTCTGCGTTCACTTCCTGGCGATGGGCTCGTTCGGGATCTATTACTTCCTGCCGCAATTCATCCGGCTGACCGGCGGCGAGGAGTTCATCATCGGGCTGGTCATGGGTGCTCCGGCCACGGCGGCGATCTTTTTCCGGCTGCCCACCGGCGCCTGGGTCGACCGGCTGGGCCGGCGGCGGATGGTCATCACCGGACTCGGCCTGCTCACCATCGCCAGCGCCCTGCCGGCCTTCGCACAAAAGGCGGGCCCTTTTCTGTTGGTGGCGCGCGCCGGGGCCGGGGCCGCCATGGTGATCTACTTCACCGCGATCGTGACCTACGTGGCCGAAAAAGCTCCGGACGGCCGGCGGGCCGAGGCGGTGGCGGTGTACGGGGCGGCCGGTTTCCTGGCCCAGGCGTTCAGCCCCTTCCTCTGCGAATGGCTGCTCGAAGCGCTCCCCTTCGCTCCGGCCTACCGCTACCGCCTGCTGTTCGGAACCGCCTCGCTCTGGACTGCCGGCGCGTTTCTGGTCAGCCTGCGGATGCAGCCGGACGCCAACCATCACGAACAGCACCTGCGGCCCGATCCCTGGCATCGCGTTATGCGTTCCCCGACCATGGTCTACCTGATGATACCCTCGATCGTGTTCGGCCTGGCCTACACCGCGGTGTTCAGCTTCGTCTCCGATTTCTCCAACGTCAAGAACCTGGGCGCTCCCAGCAGCTTCTTCCTCTCTTATTCCGTCACGGTGATCCTGCTGCGCCTGACCACCGGCAGGCTGCTGGACCGGATCGACCGCCGGATCGCCATCGTCCTCTCGCTGGCCATTATCGCCGTGGGCCTCTACGCGGCCTCGGTGGCTCACGACAGCCTCGGCCTGGTTCTGGTGGGCGTATTGACAGGCACCGGGCACGGGTATATCTTTCCCTCGCTAAGTACCTTGACTTTCGACAGTTCGCAGGCCCGGAACCGCGGTACCTCGCTGTCCCTCTACATGCTCGGCTTCGACCTGAGCACCATGGCGATGAGCCCGGTGCTGGGACGGACCGCCGAAATCTGGGACTATTACCTGATGTACCGGGTCGCGAGTCTGCTGCTGGTGGGCGGCATACTGGTCTATCTGACCGGCTGGCGCTACCACGCTCCCGTGGCGATCCGCCGTTCGGCTGCCAGCCGCCATCCGACCGAAGAATACGTGAAAAATACCGGGGTGCTCCGCTGATCGCCTCCCCGGTTCCTTTCAGCCCGATACCCGATAACCGGTGCAAGGAGCGAGAGAGAGCCATGGCTCGAAAAATTTTTTCTGTTGTCGGTGTACTGGTAACGCTCGCCTGGTCCGTGGCGGCTGGCCAGGGCAGACCCCTCGCCTTCGATGACCTGCTCCGGGCCAAGCGACTGTCCAGCCCGGCGGTCTCCCCGGACGGCCGCTGGGTAGCTTACGTCCAGACCACTATCGATCCCGGAACTTACGAATCCAGCAAGGACATTTACCTCGTTCCACTGGCCGGCGGCCCTGTGCGCGCTCTCACCACTGGCGGCAAGGGTAATTCCGACCCGCTGTTCACCCCCGATGGCCGGGCGCTGATTTTCGCCTCCACGCGCCACGGCAGCCGCCAATTCTACCGCCTGCCCCTGGCAGGCGGCGGGGAAGCGGCCAGGCTGACCGACTTTCCCGGCGGCACCAATGGCGGAGCGCTGAGCCCGGATGGCAAGTACCTGCTTTTCCACGCCGATGTGCTGGCCGACAGCGCCTCGGTCGTGACCGATCCAGGCTCCTCCAGCGTGCGGGCGCGGCTTATCGACAAGCTCATGTTCCGGCACTGGGATCACTGGCGCAACGGCCGCTGGTCCCACCTCTTCATCAAACGGCTCGACAGTGACGACCCGCCGCTGGACCTCACCCCGGGCCTGGTCGACTGCCCGCCGGTCAGCCTGGGCAGCAGTACCGATTACGCCGTGGACCCGAAAGGCCGGTACGCTTACTACGTCGCCAACCGCGACCCGATGGTGGCTGTCAGCACCAACAACGATATCTGGCGGGTGGCCCTCGACGGCACCGGCCTGGCCAAGCTCACTGCCAACCCGGCCAACGACAACCTGACCGCAATCAGCCCCGACGGCAAATACCTCGCTTACCTGGCCATGCAGCGGCCAGGCTTCGAATCGGACCGCACCTGCCTCTGGCTGCGGGAGCTGGACGGCGGCCGCGCGGTAAACCTCTCCGCCCGGTTCGACCGCTCCGTTGCCGAAGTGGTCTGGGACCCCTACGGCCGGTTTATCTACTTCACCGCCGAGGATGAAGGCCGGGTTTCGATTTTCCAGGTCAACGCCGGGTTCGGCGACCAGCGCCAAATCGACCGGCTGACCGACAGCAAGTCTTTCAGCGGGCTAACTATTTCCCCCGACGGCCGGACCCTGGTGGTCCTGCGCCAGAGTTTCCACGAGCCGGCCGAGCTGGTGGCGATGAACGTCGACGGCACCTCGATGCGCAACCTCACCAACCTTAACGATCCGCTGCTGGCCGAAGTGGACATGCGGCCGGGCGAAGGCTTCCGTTTCCCGGCCGAGGATGGGGTGATGGTGCACGGCTGGCTCGTCCGGCCGCCCGCTTTCGACCCCGCGAAAAAATACCCCATGGTCTACTGGATCCACGGCGGGCCGCAGGGCTCCTGGACCGATGAGTTCCATTACCGCTGGAACGCCCAGATGTGGGCGGCCTGGGGCTACGTGGTCGTGATGGTCAATCCGCGGGGCTCCACCGGCTACGGCCAGAAGTTCACCGACCAGATCACCGGCGACTGGGGCGGCCTGTGCTACCGCGACCTGCTGCGCGGCCTCGACTGGGTGCTCGCCCACTACGACTTCATCGACCCCCAGAGGCTGGGGGCGGCCGGCGCCTCCTTCGGCGGCTACATGATAAACTGGATCAACGGCCACACCGACCGCTTCAAGGTCCTGGTCGACCACGACGGCGTATTCAACTGCGAGAGCATGTACACTTCCACGGAGGAACTCTGGTTCCCCGAATGGGAATTTGCCGGGGTGCTCTGGGAGAATCCCACCCTGTACCGGATGTGGTCGCCCCATCGCTTTTCGACCCAGTTCCGCACCCCCATGCTCGTGGTGCACGGCGAACAGGACTTCCGCGTGCCGCCGGAACAGGGGCTGATGGCGTTCACCACGCTGCAGCGGATGGGGATCGATTCCAGGCTGCTCTACTTCCCGGACGAGGGCCACTGGGTGCTGAACCCGAAAAACAGCCGCATCTGGCACGACACGATCCGCAACTGGCTGGCGAAGTATCTTAATCCGTAAGTCTCGCGAAAGAACCACCGCCACAACTAACCTGGATTCATAAATTTTTTTCTGTTCAAGTTTTTTGTAGGGGATTTGTGAATAATTCCTGCTAAAAGAAAGTGGAGATCGAGGCAATTGTCTGTCAATGTGGATAAAGCCGGCGTCCTGGCCTTCCTGCCTGACGAGGTCGAGGACGCTGCGGAGCTGGTCGAGAGCGCGTTCGCGCACGGCCAGGAGCATCTGTTCGAGGGCTGGGAAACCAGAAGCGAAAGCTATCGCCGCACCCTGCTCGACCAGCTGAAAAAAATCGACTGGGAGGTGGTGGACGAGGCGATCGAGATCATTACCGGACGGGGCGAGACTGTCGCGCTGGAAAAGACCTCGATCAGGCCGATGCCCATGCGCACCCGGGACGAGCAGCAGTCGGACCGGGCCGGCGAGGAGGAAATCGGCAGGCAGGCCCTGATCGACGGCCGGGCGGCCTGGCTCATCCCGGCCGGAGGCTCGGGCTCGCGGCTGGTGAAGGTGCTGCAGGAAATCTACGACTCCCTGCCGTTCAGGCGCCGCTACAAGGTGGCGGACGAACAGATGCGCCATTTCGACGAGGCCTGCGCCAAGGGCCAATTACCGATCACTCCCGTGCTGGGCAAAACCTTGTACGGGTTGTTCATGGAACAGGCCCTGGCGCTCGGCGCCCGGGTTAACCGCCTGCCCGTATTGATGTTCATGCTGAGCGACACCACCCGCGAAGCCTCCCTCACCTCTATCACCACCCATCCTCTCTACCCCGCGCTCGAATCGGCGATCGTCCTGTTCGACCACGGCATGAACCCGGTGCTGGACGACCGGGGCCGGATCATCGTCGAGGACGACCGGGGGCACCTGGCGTTCAGCGGGAACGGCAACGGCGGCCTGTTCAAGGCGCTGTGGAACACGCCTTACCGGGGAGAGGACAACCTCTTCGCCTGGCTGCGCGGCCAGGGCGTGGACATGGTGGGCTTCTCCAACGTGGACAACCCGGTGTCGGACATCGTCCTGCCGCGGATGATCGGCAGCCACTACCGGCTGGGCTGTGAACTCACTTTCGGCGTGGTGAAAAAGGTGGACGCCTTCGAGCGGGTGGGGATGATCGTGCGGGTGGAGGGCAGCCGGTTCCTGGACAAGATCGAGTACAACGTGTTCCCGCCGGCCCTGGCTGAACAAACCAACCCGGACGACTCGGACCGTCTGCTGTTCGAGCACGGCGACGTCAACGTCTTCCTGATGAACCTGGCCGCCATGGAAAAGGTCAATCACCTGCCGCTCTGCATGTACCGCGGCAAGGAAGTCCCCACCCAGTGGGGCCGCAAGAAAGGCAACAAGTTCGAAACTTTCACCTTCCACATCATCCAGCAGGTGCCGGCCGAGGCGGTGGACGTCAAGGAGATACTGCGCGACGAACAGTTCATGCCCACCAAGAACTCGGTGGGCCGCGACAGCCCGGCCACCGTGATCCGCTCCCTCTGCACCCGCAACCTGCGCTGGCTCGAACGGCAGGGGGCCTCCCTGGCCCGGCAGACTGTCGAGGGCAGCCTGCGGGACTACGCCTTGCTCTGCAAAGACAGGCTGATTCCGGCTGCCGCCGGCACCGCCCTGGAGGAGGATGTCCGGCGGTTCTGCGAAAAGGTGGAGGCCATGCGGGAGGGCAGGCTGCAGCCGGACCTGGTGGAACTGTTCAGCCGGACCTGCGTGATCGGCGTAATGGCGGATAAGCACGGCCTGGTGAACCTGAAACTGGCCGCGGACCATGCCTACAGCATCCTCCATCCCGGGGAAGCCAGGGCCTTTGTGGAGTTCAGCCCGGCTTTCGCGCTGGAGGCCGAGGACCTGGCTGAGGCGTGCGTGGGCGACGGCTGGGTGCTGGAGGAAGGCTGCCAGGTGGCGCTCACCGGCCACCCGTCCCAGGTGCTCCTGGGCCGCAACTTCCACGTGGGAAAAGGGAGCGTGTTCATCCTCGACATCAAGAACGAGTACGGCGAGGTGAAGCTGAGCTCGGACCGCTGGCTCACTTTCACGCTGGAAAAGGCGGGCAAGGCGGAGATCGGCGATGACGTCGCGCTCGCGGACGGGGCCGAGCTCGAGGTCCACGTGCACGGCAGCGGCCGGGTCGTGATCCCGGCGGGCACGCTGATCCAGGGCAAGCGTTTCGTGGAGGTGAAGGACGGTGAGGAAGTGACGCTGGAGGAATTATTTTAACTACGATATTGTAGATATTGTGGCCTAAAAAACCGCAGATAATAACCAACTGGGAGATTAGTTACAATATTACCGGCATTTGATCCCAAACCATACCACATAATTCCCTTCCATTCTTTTTCTTATTAAAACCACCCCATTGTTTAAAATAAAATGGAATGTCCAAATCTAAGCATTGATCTCTTAAGTTCTGTACCCATTTATAATTAATTTTCCTAGCTTTTGGCCCGGATTCACCTCCTACAATAACCCAATCTATACCGCTTAAATCGTAACCAATTGGGCCAAGCAACGGCTCAAATGAAACAAATTTAATTTCAGCATCCGTAAATTTCAAATTGTCGATACGATAACAGAAATCTTGACATTCAACAGAAACGCCCATCCAAATGTTTTTTCTCCAGCCTAATATTGTATTCAAATCCAATAATCGCTTTGACCGTTTAGTAAGAACCTGAAAAGTATGCCAGTAAGCCTTTGACATAGTGTTGAACACATCTAGAATAAAAGATTCTGGAACTTTTGTATGAAAAATGTCGCTCATTGAATTTACAAAAATAACTTGTGGTTTTTTCCATGCCAAAGGTAGAGAAATAGATTCCGGATGCAAAGATAATTCAAAGCCATTTCTATAGTTGGGCTGTCTCATAGCTTTTAGACGTATTGCCATCTTTTCTGCGTAGCAATTTTCGCAACCTGGGCTAATTTTAGTGCAACCAGTAATTGGATTCCAAGTTGATTGTGTCCATTCTATTTTGGTATTATTTGCCATTTTCTATTCCAATCTTTTTATATTTTTTAAATATTGATGTTACGATTTTGTGCCCAGTTATATTTTGAGTGGCAAATATTAAATAATAAACCAAACTATTTTTAGAGTTGAAAATCGGAACCGGGTCAGCTACGAATTTGAATCTTGCTTTAGTTTTTAACCTTTGGACATATTCCCCAACAATATCATTGGCGCTAGTAAAAATACAGGCTTCTGAAAACAAATCACCTTGTACAACACCTTTTATATGTTGCCACGAGCTATCTCCCCAAAATTTATCCATCCTTTTTATTTGACTCGGCTGTACATTTGCAAGTTTATGTCTAAAAACATTTCTTCTCATATCCATGATTGAGAAATTCATCATTATTTCTAGCGTTCCCATAGAACCAGCTTTTTGTATAATTTCCCAATCTAGGTGTATACCATATGGGTCTAAAAAACATAATCCACGCTTCCCATCTTTCTTTTCAACATTAGGAAAAACCCAATCGAGTAATACATTGTTACAGTCTCCGCGAAAAACGAATACATTTTTCCTCTTATTAGATAAAGTTCTCAGGTTCTCAAATTTATCCTGATTCATTTCTACAAAATAATATTCAGTGAAAGGCGGGCTAATATCCAAAATTGCTTTTGGACTTCCAGAAATTATCTCCTTCTTATCTTCTGACAAATATTCGCCGGTTCCTGCAAAGGCATCTATGTAAACATGTTGTAAATCTTTTTGTCTGGATAATATTAAGGAATAAGGTCTGGCGTAAGCGCTCAATAAACAAATTTTATCCTTTGACCATTCCTTGATTGATTCGTACAATTTGTTTCCTCCAGTCTTATTTTATCATAGAAAATCCTCCTAACTTTATCATAAAAGAGAATAATGTGTCAATGCAAAATTGGAAAAATGGAGATTACTTAATTGCTTTTCGCGTGTCATTCTCTAAAGCATTTTTCAATGCCCTCCGTCCGCAGAGCGCACTTCCCAAGGCGGCTTGAGGTCAAACCTGAACGCCCGGTTGTCGAGTTTCAAATCGTAGTAGTCCTTTCCGCCATAGCTCTGGATAGATATAAACGGCTCCCCCTCCCGCTCCGCCCCCACCTGGAGTTGGTGGACCATTAACAGCCTGTCCACCGGCTTTTCGCCGTGTTTCATCTGGTTGTAGCCCAGGGAAACGGTCCAGGACTTCACTTCCGTGGCTTTTATTTCGGGCGGGTAAAGTGTCAGGTCCAATCCGGGTTTCAGCCTGAGATAGCTCGCACCATTGGCAGCCCGGATGACTCCCTCCGGGGTGACCTCGGGTTCCTGGGGCGTCTGCAACAGCCACTGCACCGGCGGAAGGGTCTTTCCCGGCGGGGCCTGCAGATAGTCCACCACCACTACTGTCCCCGGCCGGACGAACAGGAGCTGGCGCACGCAGCTTGCCACCAGGGTGGAATCGTAGGCCTGGGCGAACTGGCCGGCCACCGCGGCCCAGTCCCCGGCTTCCTTGTAGAAAAGGATGTCGCCGGTTTCGAGCCGGGGCCCGCCTGTGCGGTTGGCCTCGAACTCCTCGATAGTCTGGAACGTCTGGCCGCGGCAGTCGCGCTGTTCCTGACCTCCGATCAAGAGCGTATTGTGCATGCTGGTAGGCTGCTGCGGCCCCCGCACCTGGCGGTATACCGGCGGGTCCACTGCCAGCAGGCCCTTGCGGTAGATGATGAAAGAGCCCTGATCGTGGTGGTTGTGGTCGCCGTAGTGGTCGGTGCAGCGGAAGGTGACGATAGTGGCGTCATCGTCCCAGCCGCTGCGGGCCATGAAGTGGCCGGCCTGCTTGTTTCCGGCCAGGAAGCTGAGCGCGGGCTGGGCGGGCTGGAGGCCGAGGTTGCGGGTGTAGATCAGGTAAAAGACCTGGGTCCAGCCGCGAAATCTCTCCAGGCCGCGCTTTTCAGCCAGCCAGCGGCTCATCCAGGCGCCCTCCGGGGATTTGACGAGCCAGGTGACTGCATCCATCAGCCCGGCGTACTGGATGGTGACCCCGCCGTTCGAACCGCTCTGCATGTCGCCCCAGGTAATAAAGCGCAGGTCAGGGGTCACTCCGTGGATCATATTGAGGAAATGCCGCCGGAGCCAGTCGCCCTGCTGGTCACGGATAGTCCCGGCCAGGTCCTGTTCGAAAGCGCTTTGGGCGGCCAGCACGGTGAGCATGCAGGGGCTGAAATCGTAGTAGAACCAGTAGCCCAGGGGTTCGCTGGGCAAACCGTCCAGGTAGCGCATGGCCGGGAAGAGGCCCTCGTTGAACCTCCGGCTGACCGCCCCGAACAGGCTGTCCGCCTCGGCGTCCTCCCCCCGCCACGGCCAGGGTCCAGATGGCCGTACCGCCGGCGCTCATCCAGACGTAATTGTGGAACATGTGGTCGCGGCTGTTGCGGTAGCCGTGCCAGGCGGTAGGCATCACCCGGCGACGGATTTCGGCGCGCACAGCGGGAGTGAAGCCATCGTAGGTGCAGAGCCAGTCGTAGGCCAGGCCGAATTCGGTGAGCCGCGAGTGGATGTGGAAGGTGTCGTATTCACTTGGCTCCTCGTAGCGGCTCATCCGGGCGATAGCCGAATCCGCCGCGGTACGGTCGCCGGTCAGGAGCCAGACCATGGCCAGGGCCACGGTGCTGCGGCTTTCGCGGAGCTGGGCGAGGAGCTTTTCATAGTCCGCGTCTTGCGGGGCGCGGCGCAAGCGGTCGAGAGATACGGCATAAGGCGTTTCAGCGGGCCGCAGCAGGAGCCGCGGCCGGTCCTGCCTGATACTCTCCAGCGTCGGGATTAGCCCGGCGGATATCGATCCCGGCCAGGACAGAGCCAGAAGAGCTACCGATACATAGACTTTCAGGCATCTGAAATTCATTGGATGTCATCCCTCCATAAAAAATTTTCCAGATTATAAAGAGAAGCAAAATAATAATTGGCTCAGGCAGTCCACCAGGCGGTGGCTGCGGAAAAGCCTGTCGGACGGAGCAGGTCGAGTTTCAGCCGCACGGGCTTCGATTCGGCGAACGGCAGGTCCGCCTCGACCTTCCGGCCGGGATCCAGGCCGGCCAACGCGATCCGATGGCTCTCCATGGGCAGGTTCTGGAAGCCGTAAACCACCAGCCGCAGACTGTAACCATCCAGCCGGTAAGAAGGCAGGCTGCCGCGGGCGGCCAGAACTACGGTAAATTTTCCACCCTTACGCCGGATGGCGAGGCTTTCAGCCGGGCTGGTCTCGCTGCGCAGAACCTCGAAGCTCGGCTTACGCTCGCCGTAAAGGTCCATTACTCCGTGCACCCGCTGCTTGAGCGCACCCAGGCCCTTGTCGCCGATATGAGTGCGGTAGTCGTTCAGGCAGAAGAAGATCGCCCCGGCCACGTAGTCGTACTCCCGGTATGCCTCGGTGTGAGTACGCAGGATTTCAGCCAGCCGGGGGTCGCCTCCGGTGCGGTCGGGCCGACACTGGCAGTAGCCATACTCGGAAATCACTATCGGCTTGTCCGGGAAAGCCGCGTGGATACGCTCCAGGTTTTCTTTCATGTCCTGGACTGTGCCTGGGTACCAGCTTTCGTAGTACTCGTTCCACTCGATGAAGTCCATCACCCCGGAAACGTCCTTTTCGCAGTTTTCGGCCAGCGAATTGGAGGCATAGGTGCGCAGGCGGTGGGGATCGAGCCGGGAGGCTTCCTGGTAGAGGCGTTCGGCGAAGCGGTAGGCGGGCGGGTTCTGGCCGCCGATCTCGTTGCAGAGGCCCCAGGCGAATACCGAGGGGTGGTTGCGGTCGCGGCCGATCAGCTCCCGCAACTGTTCCAGGGC
>JAZDIG010000191.1:0-7233 GCA_043805105.1 Candidatus Glassiibacteriota bacterium
TGTTCACCACCCGGACCACCAGCTTCTTGATCTCAAGGGCCAGCTCCCTGCGCTGACCGGCATCGACACTCTCCACTCCGTCGATCCTGATCTTCTCCAGCCGGCTTTCGGCCTGGTCGAGTTCATCGAGAATCTGTTCAATCTCTTCGAAAAGCAGCATGACCGCCTTCTCCCGATCCGGTGACACCCGGCCAGGCATCCGACCGCCGGACCGGGCAACAGTGGTAGAGTTTATTATTATATTAATCACGAATCCACCGGCAGGCAAAAAAAAAGGGCCTTCCCTGGCCCTTTAAAGCCCAATCCGACTTCTCATTTGAGGCATGCCGTTCTTTTTTCAGGCATCCTGCTGGAGAATCTGCCGCACTCTCTCGCGCGAGACGCCCACCTTCCGCCCGATTTCAGCCTTGGACAAGCCTTTTTTATCGAGCTGGAAGATGATCCGGCGAGTTTCCGGGCTCATCTTCTTCCATTTCGGCTGACGCGCGCCGCTGGAGGTAAGCACCTGAGAGATACGGTTTTCAGTCAGGTTATATTTTTCGGCCAGCCGCTTGAGCGCATAGCCCTGATCGAAATCCCGGAGGATTCTTTCATTGCGCTTTTCCAGCGATTCGCGGCCGTTCGGCTTGATCTGAAAACCGATGCGGAGTTTGTGCCCCAGCAGCTCCAGCGCCATGTTGATTCCCTTTTTCATCTTGACCACCTCGCTTTCTCGGCTCCCTGAACCTCAGCCTCGGCTGCCAGTTTTCATAATCTTAATACAGCACGATACGTGCCAATGTTTCAATTATCTTGGCGACCGATTTCTTTTGACCGGGAATCAGCGATTGTATCCAGACAGGTAACCATCCAGGATAAACCGCAGGAGTGCGGGGGCGGGCGGGCAAGACCTGGTCACTGGCGCGCCGGAGCCGGCGCTGAAATTTCTTCGATATATTCTTCCGGACTGGCGGACATCCGCTCCAGCGCCGCCACGATCTGCGTCAGAGCGACGGCTTTCGAGGCGGGGCGGATCATTACCGCCAGGGGCTCGAGCGAGAGCATTTTCTTTTCGCCGGACACTGGTTCGAGGGCCGAACTCACCTGGGCCAGCCGGTATTTCACCTGCCGGCCGAAATCGAGCTTGCAGTAGCTGTCGGAAATGAAGACGGCTTCCATAGCCAGGCGCGAGGCGAAGACCTTGAGCCGGGCCTTGGCCAGCAGGCCCTCGGCCTCGGCCGGCAGACTGCCGAAACGGTCCGCCAGCTCGCCGGCCATTTCCGCCAGCTCCCCGACATCGGTGACCCGTGAGATTTTGCGGTAGAGGGCCAGCTTCTGCTTGGAGTCCGGCACGTAGTCGTCCGGCAGGAAAGCGGGCAGGTCGAGGTTGATCCGGGCCTGGCCGGCCGGCGCTTTCTCGACCCCCTGCCGCTGGAGCCCGGCGATGGCATCCTGGAGCAGCTTGAGGTAGGTATCGAAGCCGACGGCGTTGATGAAACCGTGCTGCTGGCTGCCGAGGATGTTGCCGGTGCCGCGCAGCTCCAGGTCCCGCATGGCGATCTCGTACCCGCTGCCCAGTTCGGTGTACTCCTCGAGCACGCACAGCCTCTTTACTGCCTCGTCCGTGATCAGCCGGCGGGGCGGCACCAGCAGGTAGGCGTAGGCGCGGTGGTAGCTGCGGCCCACACGGCCCCGAAGCTGGTAAAGCTGGCTCAGGCCGAAACGGTCGGCGCGGTTGACGATAATGGTGTTGGCGTTGGGGAAGTCCAGGCCGTTCTCGACTATCATCGTGCTCAGCAGCACGTCGATCTCCCGGCCCTGGAAACGCCGCATCGCCAACTCCAGCTCCCGCTCCGGCATCTGCCCGTGCGCCACTCCGATCCGCGCCATCGGCACCATCCGGCGCAGCATGTCGAAGACCGCGTAGATCGAGCCGATCCGGTTGTGGACGAAGAACACCTGGCCGTCGCGGGCCAGCTCGCGGTGGATCGCCTCTGCGACTATCTCCTCGCCGAACGGGCAGACCTGGGTGACTATCGGCAGGCGGTCCTGGGGCGGGGTGGTGATGAGAGACAGGTCGCGCACCCCCATCAGGCTCATGTGCAGCGTGCGCGGAATGGGCGTGGCGGTCATCGCCAGGGTGTCAACCGAGCTTTTGATCTTGCGCAGCTTCTCCTTCTGGCGCACGCCGAAGCGCTGCTCCTCGTCGATCACCAGCAGGCCCAGGTCCCGGAACTTCACGTCGCGGCTGAGCAGCCGGTGGGTGCCGATGACGATGTCCACCCGGCCGGCGGCGAGCCGCCTGAGGATGTCTTTCTGTTCGGCCGGGGTCTTGAAGCGGCTGAGGGTTTCCACCGCCACTGGGAAATCGGCCAGGCGCTGGCAGAAAGTGATGTTATGCTGCTGGGCCAGCACCGTGGTGGGCACCAGCACCGCCACCTGTTTGCCGTCCTGAATGGCCTTGAACGCCGCCCGCAGCGCGACCTCGGTCTTACCGAAACCCACGTCGCCGCAAAGCAACCGGTCCATGCAGGCCTCGGCCTCCATGTCGTCCTTGATCTCCCGGATCGCCCGGTCCTGGTCCGGGGTCTCCTCGTAGACGAAGCTGTCCTCCAGATCACGCTGCCAATCGGTGTCCGGGCTGAACGGGTGGCCGCCGTGCACCTTGCGGTTGGCGTAGATTTCGATCAGCTCATCGGTCATGTCCTCGATAGCCTTGACCGTTTTAGACTTGAGCCTGGCCCACTGCACCCCGCCGATCTTGTGCACGGCCGGCACGGCTCCATCCTCGGCCGTATAGCGCTCGACCAGGGAAAGCTGGTCCACCGGCACGTAGAGGAAATCGCCATCGGCGTATTCCAGCCAGAGGCATTCGACCGAGATCCCCTCGGTGGCGATCTTTTTCATCCCGCGGTAGCGGCCGATTCCGTAGTCGATGTGCACCACGAAATCCCCCTCGGCCAGGCTGGAAAAGCTTTCCAGGGCCGGGGCGCGCTTATAGCGGCGGCGGGAGCGCAGGTGACGGAAGCGGCGGAAAATCTCGTGGTCGGTGAAGACGGTCAGGTCGAGGTCGCCGAGGACGAAGCCGGTTTCGAGGCTGCCGATCGCCAGTTCGGTGAGTTCGGCGGCATCCCCCAGCAGTTCTTCCAGGCGGTCGTGCTGGCCGCGGTTGTCGCAGACGATCAGGGTGCGCCGGCCGGCATCGCTGTCGGCGCGCAGGCGGCCGCGCAGGGTATCGAGGTCGCGGTTAACCCCGGGCGGCTCGCGGGTCTCGAAGCGGATCGAAGTCCTTTCCCCGGCCTGCTGGTGCAGGGAGCAGAGGTCGGCGCGGGCGAAGCGGGAGAAAGTACCGGCCAGGTCCGCCGGGGCCAGATAGAGCTGGGCCGGGGGCCTGACCAGCGAGCCCCGGCGGTCGACTGCGGTCCGGTAATAGCCTTCCACTTCCTCCCGGAAACGCTCGGCCTCCTGCAGCACTGCCTCGTAATCGTCGAACAGCACTACACTTTTTTCATCGAGGTAGGCCAGCAGGTCGGACAGCGGCGGGGAGTCTCCCTCGGACGTCCGGCTCCAGGAAACGAATTCGCTCACCGGCAGCAGCACCACCTCGCCGAGCCGGCCTACCGAGCGCTGGTCGATGATTTCGAAGCTGCGAATCTCCTCGATCTGATCCCCGAACAACTCCACCCGCACGGGATTGGCCATCCCGTAGCCGTAGACGTCCAGGATGCCGCCGCGCAGGCTGAAAGTGCCCACCTCCTCGACCATCGCTTCCCTGCGGAAGCCCATCCCTACCAGCTCGGCAAGCAGGCCCTCCAGGTCGAGAGTCTCGCCAGCACGAAGGGTGCGCACTTTTCCGCAGAACTCCTCGGGCGGCGACACCCTCTGCATCAGGCTGCGCACCGAGGCGACGGTCAGGGACCGCCGGCTGTCCAGCAGCGAAAGGAAAACTTCCATGCGCTGACCGGCGATACCGGCTTCTGGCGTGGCTTCTTCGTAGGGCAGGATTTCCCACTGGGGATAGTTGAGGACTTCCGGTTCGGGGAGGAAATTGACCAGGTCGGCTTCGATTTTTTCGGCCTGGCGCGAGCCGCGGGTAACGTAAAGCACGGTGCGGCCGAGTCCGGTGTAGATCCCGGCGGCGACCAGGTTCCGGGCCGAGCCGTAAAGGTTCCCCAGGCGCAGATCGGCCCTTTGCCCTTTACTTTCCGCCCGGGAAAAACTCTCCAGGGTCCGGCTAAAGGGTTTCGAGTCGTCGAGCAGATCGAGAAGCTGCGACAGGCCTGACATACCTATTTATCTTCGCTCTTTTCTTTCCTGTTCGCCAATACCTGTTCCACACCCAGCAAAACCAGTGCCGCAATCAATAGACCCGGCCAGACTTCCACTCCGCCGCGCGCCAGAAAAACCTTTTCCGCCAGCTCTTCCCGGCCGCCGACAAACGTCAAGGGCACATCACCGAACTTCCTGCGCAGGACTTCCTCGCTTTCCGGCCGGACGTCCGATTCCGCGGGATCTAGCCCGGCGGAAAAGGCACCGACCTGGCGCTGGTCGCGGAAAATCCGGTAGGTGCCGGGCCGGTCCACCGCATCGAAAGACACCCGGCCGTCGCTGCCAGCCAGCAGGAGGTGAATTCCTCCCTCGGGGGCCTGGACCTGGAAGCTGCCGTCCGCGGCCGGCTCGCCGAAATAGATCCCGGCCGGCTCCCCAACGGTCAGCTCCTTTCTGACAAGCGGGCCCGTATCGGTCAGGAGCGTGATGACCGAATGCAGCAGAGGCACGAAAAGAGGAGTCCCGGGCAGTTCGGTTTCCTCGGGGCTGGCCAGGTCGACAGCCGCCACCAGGAGCCTGGCCCGGCCGGTCCGGACGAGCCTGAGGAGGGTCGAGCCGCCCTTGGTGGTGAGGTCAGCCGCGGCTGGGGGGGCCGCCGCCTGAGTGCTTTCAGCACTCCCGCCCGTTCCGGGCGGCAGGCCGCGCAGGGTGAACAGCCGGACCCGCTCCAGGCCCGCCATCGCCTCGAACAGAGCGCCGAATTGCGCGGCCGAGGCGGCAGCCCCCGCCGCGGGCCCGGCCGGAGTATCGTAGCCCCCGCTCCCGAATCCGGTCGGGACACCCAGCTCGACCGGCAGGGCCAGCCGCGTGGCTGCGGCGCTGAACTCCCGGTCCGCGTCCTCACCCTCGGCTGCGTTCGGGAGCACCAGGATACCGGCGCCCGCCCGGGCGGCCTCGCCCAGAAAGGCGGTCAGCCGGCTGCGGGAGAGCGAGGTGCCGTGGAGGATGAACACATCGGCCCGTGATATTTCTCCGGCCGAGGCGGGCAGTTGCGGACTGCGGGCCAGGCTGATCGCCGGCGACTGTCCGCGGGAGAGCACTTCGAGGGCGGCGCCCAGGTAATCGATCGGGGGCCGGGCCGGCTCGACCAGGACCACCCGCGAGCGCTCCGGCACATCCACGGTCAAACTGCGGCGGTTGTCCGCGGCCAGGCCATCGGCGTCTATCTCCACGGCCAGCTCGTGAAGCCCCGGCTCCAGGGGCGGCAATTCGATCACCGCCGGCACCGAATCCTCCGGCGGCACCACCGCCTCGCCCTGGCCCACCAGCCTGCCGTCCAGGTACACCCGTGGGAACACCTGCGCCGCCTCAGTACCGCCGTAGTGCGCGATTATTGCGGTCAGCTTGATCGGCGCGGCCGGCCGGACCAGTTCGCCCGGCAGGCCCACGCTCTGCACCGCCAGGTTACGCTGCGGCCCGTTGCCCGGATCGACGATGTAGAATCTGATCGAAGCGTCCGGCGGGAGCCGCAGGCTGTCGGCGTCGATTATCCCCCGCCGGCGGTCGGTGAAGACGTAGACTTCGCGCGCCTGGGTCGAGCTTTCCCCGGCCGCCAGCCGCGCTGCCGTCTCGATTGCCGGCCCCAGGTCCGTGCCGCCGAACCCGGCACTGGCCCGGCCGAGGACCGGAACTCCGGGGGCCGGCCCGCCCGCACTGATCCAATCTTCGGTCACTTCCCGGAAACGGCGGTCGGCAGCCAGCAGGCGGTAGCGGTCGGCGGGGTTCATCCAGCCGGCCAGGCGCCTGGCCTGGTCGGCCAGCCCATCCGCCAGCCGGCCGGTCTGGCTCACGTAGCGGGTGCTGGCCGAAACGTCCAGTACCAGCACGGCCGATGTCGCCAGGTGGTCTTCCGGCCCGGTGCCGAACAGGCTCCGCACGGCCGGCCGGGCCGGCACCAGTACCAGCAGGGCCACGATCAGCGTGCGCAGCACCAGGAGCAGCCACTGGCGGGTCCTCAGCCGGCGCACGTTGCGGCTCTGCACCTGGCGCAACAGCATCAGCGAGCTGAAATCCATCCGCCGGGTGCGCCAGCGGCTCAGAAAATGTATGATCAGCGGCAGAGCTGCCGCCACCAGGCCCAGCAGGGCCAGGGGATTGAGGAAACTTATCAACCGGCCGCCTTTTCGGAAGTATTACGGTACAGCTTTTATCTACCCCTCAAATGCCCCGAAAGATACATCCGGGCCATTCAAACTTCAAATCAATTGCCGGCCCTGCCAGGGGAAATAAAAAGGGGCGGTCGGCGGGCCGCCCCTCTGGGATTATTTTGCTGATTGCCCGGTGGAGCCTCTCCTATTCGAGGAGCCTTTCCGGGAACGGATATATTTCACCGTTGCGCTCGAGCTCTTTTTTCTTCTCCTCGTCCAGGCCGATCTCCTCGTCGGTGAGATAGCAGGCCGGGTCCGGCCCGAACGGATCGTCGTATACGCGCTGGGAGCGGACTCTCATCGAGCCGCCGCAGAGCTTGAAATATTTGCAGAGGCGGCAGCGGCCCTTGATCACCGAGGGCCGGTTCTTGAGCCCGGCCATCAGGGGGTCCGAGGTGTCGGCCCAGATTTCGGAAAATTTCCGCTCGCGCACGTTGCCGAAAGAGTAGTCCATCCAGAACTGGTCCGGATGCACGTTGCCGAACCAGTCCACTTCGCCCACGCCCACTCCGGTCGAATACATCCCGCCCTGGTTCCATTCCAGCAGCCTGCGGACCTCAGCGGCCCGCGGCGAGCCTTCCGCTTCCAGCCGGCGCAGGAGGTAGATACTGTCCACGTGGTTGTCCACGGTGAGGACGTTGACGTTCAGGCCGCGGCTGTGGAAGTCCAGCGTGCGCTTCAGGATGATATCCAGCGCCCGGCGGGTTTCGCGGTGGGTGAGGTCGGAGTCGCTGATCCGGGCGCCCCGGCCGGAATACACCAGGTGGTAGAAGCAGGC
>JAZDIG010000192.1:0-4897 GCA_043805105.1 Candidatus Glassiibacteriota bacterium
GTCAGTAGTTTCGTCGGCGGTCCGCGGCCGGCCCAGGTAGCGGTGCCAGGCAAAGAGCGCCGCGCCCACCGCTCCGCCGGCATCCCCGGCCGCCGGCTGGATCCAGATTTTTTCGAACGGGCCCTCGCGCAGGATACGGCCATTGGCCACGCAGTTGAGGGCCACGCCCCCGGCCAGACAGAGGTTGGCGAGGCCGGTTTCGCGGTGAGCGAACCGCGCCAGCCGCAGCATGATCTCCTCGGTGACCTCCTGCGCGCTGCGGGCGATGTCCATGTAGCGGCCGGTGATTTCCGTCTCCGGGCGGCGCGGCGGGCAGTCGAACAGCCGGGCGAACCGCTCGTTGGTCATTCTGAGACCCACGCAGTAGTCGAAATAGTCCAGGTTGAGCCGGAAGGAGCCGTCCTCTTTGAGGTCGAGCAACTGGTCCATTATCCGGTCCACGTACACCGGCTCGCCATAGGGCGCCAGGCCCATCATCTTGTACTCACCAGAATTGACCTTGAAGCCGGTGAAATAGGTGAACGCGGAATAAAAGAGGCCCAATGAATGCGGGAAGTGCTGCTCGAACAACAGCTCCACCAGGTTGTCCCGGCCCCGGCCGACAGTGGTGGTGGCCCATTCACCCACGCCATCCACAGTCAGCACCGCCGCCTCCCGGAACGGCGAGGGGTAAAAGGCGCTGGCCGCGTGAGATTCGTGGTGCTCAGGGAAGATAATCTTGCCTTCGTAGCCCAGCTCGCGGCGGATCGTTTCGCCCAGGAAGAGTTTCTGTTTCAGCCAGAGCGGCATGGCCTGCAGGAAGGACTTGATTCCCCGGCCGGGAAACGACAGGTAGGTTTCGAGGATGCGCTCAAACTTACGGAAGGGTTTATCGTAGAAGGCGACGAAATCCAGGTCAGCGGCAAATATCCCCTGACTGTCCAGGCAATACTTAACTGCATTGGCCGGGAAGGAAAAATCGTGCTTGACCCTGGTGAACCGCTCCTCCTGGGCAGCCGCGACTATTTTCCCGTCGCGCACCAGGCAGGCCGCGCTGTCGTGGTAGAAGGCGGATATGCCGAGAATATACAAGGCTGCACTCGGCCGTAGTTCAAAACAGCGTATAAATGAACGGCGACAGGGCTGCTCCCTCGGTAAACACTATCAAAAGGCTCAAGAGCAGCAGGAACACGATGATCGGGGTCAGCCACCATTTCTTGTTATGGCGCAGGAACTCCCAGAGTTCCGCCAGCATGCTCAGTTTCGACATCAAATCACCTTTGCATAAGTATCACTCATATCGTAAAAACCGACTCATTAGCACTTAACAATTCTTGTACCAGGCATAAGCCCGCTGCTCGATTCATAATAACCGGTCATCCGTACGCCAGGCTCACTTTTTCCGCGCTTTCTTCACCAGCTCGATCGACTTGGCCACGTTGGCCGCAATCGCGTCCCAGTTTTTGGCCGCCACCAGCTCCTTGGTGATCAGGTTGCTGCCCATGCCCAGGCAGACGCAGCCGGCGCCGATCCAGGCGCCGATACTCTCCTCGGTGACGTCCACGCTGCCGGTGGGCATGATGCTGGTCCAGGGCATGGGGCCCTTGACCGCCTTGACGAAAGCCGGGCCGCCCACCTGGCCGCCGGGGAAAATCTTGATGATCTCGCAGCCCAGCTCCTCGGCCGCCCCGATCTCGCTCACCGAACCGCAGCCCGGGCTGTAAGCGATCTTGCGGCGGTTGCAGGCTCTGGCCACTTCCGGGTTCAGCACCGGGCCCACCACGAAAGCCGCGCCGGCGTTGATGTAAAGCGAGGCCGTCCCTGGATCGATCACCGACCCCACGCCCAGGATCGCACCCGGGTCCTCGACGGCAAACCGGCGGTCGAGCTGGGAGAAAATTTCAAAAGCGTGATCGCCCCGGTTGGTGAATTCCACGCAAACGGCCCCGCCCTTTCGGCAGGCCTTGATTATGCTGGCGGCAACTTCGACGTCCGGGTTGTAGAACACCGGGATGACCCCGACCTCCACCATGCGGTTCAGCACTTCGAGTCTTTGAAACCTGGCCATTTCAGCGTCCTTCCGGTTAGTTTGAAAATAATTATCAAGTTAACCGCGTAAAATTCAACGGATTGCAGCCCGAAAATTTAACAAGTTTAAGAGATTTGCGCCAACTTTACAGCAGCTTTGACCTCCTTCATCCCGACTCTCAGCTTCGCTCGAGCCAGCGCAGGGCCGCCAGACAGAAGGTGGCCGTGCCCCGCCAGAGCACTTCCTCGTCGATAGCGAATGTCGGGCTGTGATGGTTACTGAGGATACCCTTGGAGGGATTGGACCCGCCCAGCCCGAAAAAGCAGCCGGGCACCCGGTTCAGAAACAGCGCGACGTCTTCTCCGGCCAGCGACGGCCGGGTGATCCGCCTGACATCGGCATCCCCGAAAAGGTCGCGGGCCGCCCGGTCCACCAGGTCCGCCATCGCTGGATCGCTCTTCACCGGCGGATAGGCCCGGTGAAAAGTGTAGCTGTGGCCGCAGCCCTGGCCGCCGGCGGCGTGCTCCACCACCTCGCCGATCCGCTTTTCCAGCCTTTTCCGCACTTCCTCCCGCAGGGTGCGCACCGTACCCTCGGCCCGCACCTCGGTGGGAATGATGTTGCGCGCCTGGCCGCCTTCCACCCGGCCGACTGTTATCACGGCCGTGTCCACCGGATCGACCGCGCGGGAAACCAGGGTGTGGATCTGGACGATCGCCAGGGAAGCCGCCAGGACCGGGTCCGGGCTCTGATGGGGATAAGCGCCGTGGCCGCCTCCGGCCGTAATACTGAAATCGAAAGCATCGGCGGCAGCCATTGTCGGCCGGTCGGAGGTGCCGATCTGGCCCGCGGCCAGTTCGTCCCACAAGCCGCCGATGTGCAGCCCCAGCACGGCCTCCACTCTGGGGTTATCCATCACTCCCGCCTCGATCATCTTCTGCGCCCCATCCATGCACTCCTCGCCGGGCTGGAAGATGAACTTGACCGTACCGCTGAAATTTTCCCGGTGTTCAGCCAGGAACTTGACCGCTCCCAGGGCGATGGCGGTGTGGGCGTCGTGTCCGCAGGCGTGCATCCGGCCGGGATAGCACGAGGCAAAAGCGAAGCCGGTCTCCTCCTGCACCTCCAGTGCATCCATGTCCGCCCGGACGGCCAGGGTCGGGCCCTCCCCGGCCCGGCCGCGCACCAGCGCCACCACCCCGATCCCCTCGTACCCGGGCTGCAGTTCCACCGCCATCGGCTCCAGGAAACTCCTCACCGCCGCCTCGGTTTCCGGCAGATCTATCCCGATTTCGGGTATCCGGGGCAGGTGCCTGCGCCAGTCGATCAAGCTGTTGTTAAGCTGCCGGCAGGCCTGGGTTATATATCCGGCATCCATGACCTTGGTCATAGTATCCTCCTCTCTTACAACTTCCGCGGGCTGGCTTTGCGGCTCTGAAGTACGTAATTATATAAATCCGGCCAAGCCGGAGCAACGCTTTTTGACCGGCAACGTCCATCCCAGACAGGCCGGGCCATCCCCCCTTGACTAGAGTTGTATCTTTGTATCCTGCGGCCGGTTGACCGGAACGAAAAAAAACTCGCAATTTCGAAGCGCATTATTTATTTTAGCCCGTCGTTCAGCCGCGACAGGGAGCCGCCGGCGCCATGAATTGAAAATCGAATCATTCCGAGGAGGAAAGAGATGAAAGCGAAAGTGGATGCCAGCCTCTGCACCGGCTGCGGCCTCTGCGCCGATGTCTGCCCGGACGTCTTTGAAATGCAGGGCGAAGTGGCGGTGGCGAAGGTCGAGGTGGTTCCGCCGGACGCCGAGGACACGGCCAGGGAAGCGGCCGAAAGCTGCCCGGTGGAAGCGATCTCGCTGGAGTAATACCGGAAAAATCCGGCCCGGAGCCTGGAAAGATGGCTCCGGGCTTTTTTATTTGGTGGTCCCCGCCTGATTAGCTCCCGGTTGCCAATCCTTCCATCTCTCGCAATATTTCTTAGTCAGGCGTCAATCAATCCGGACCTGTCGCGAAAAGGAGATACCGATGGCGGATAAGGCGGACGACCGGGGAGTGGTGATCCTCATCACCGGCGACGGCAAGGGCAAGACCACCTCGGCCCTGGGCCAGACCTTCCGCGCCCTGGGCTACGGCTGGAAGGTCTGCTTCCTGCAGTTTATCAAGGGAGACTGGCCCACCGGGGAAAAGAAGCTGGCCGAAAAGTTCGCAGACCAGCTCTTTTTCAGGAGCCTGGGCAAGGGCTTCACCTGGGAGGGCGAGCTGGCCGAACATGTCAAGGCCGGCCGGGAGGCTTTCCGGTTCGCCAGGGAAAAAGTCAACAGCGATGAATACGACCTGGTGGTGCTGGACGAGCTGACCTACCTGGTGCGCTACGAAATGATCAGCGAACAGGACGTGATCGAGCTGATCCGCAGCCGCCCCGGAAGGCTCAACCTGATGATCACCGGCCGCAACGCGACCCGGGCGGTGATGGATGAGTGCGACATAGTGAGCGAGGTCCGGCCGATCAAGTTCCCGCAGGACACCCCGGCGCGCAAGGGGATCGAGTACTGAGGGGCATTGTCGAACCGGAGATGTCGTCAACCAGTCGGATTTTACACTATTCTTGAACGACGTCGGATAATTCGGATACGTTCGGTAAAAAAACAGGGGCACGGCTCTCATATTACTGGGTGAACGTGCCGTGCCCCTGTCGATGGTTTTTTTGGATAGCTCGTCCTCAGGATAATTCTCGGCCGGGCTTCCTGCCTTACTACTCTTCCATCCATTCGGTGTGGAAGGCGCCCGGCCGGTCGACCCGCTCGTAGGTGTGGGCGCCGAAATAGTCGCGCTGAGCCTGCAGCAGGTTGGCCGGCAGCCGCTCGCTGCGGTAAGCATCGTAGTA
>JAZDIG010000193.1:0-5311 GCA_043805105.1 Candidatus Glassiibacteriota bacterium
AAGCCGCGAGGAGCTGCGCAAGTTCCGTAAGCGGGTCAAGCGGTCTCAGCGTAAGCTGGTCCTGGTGAAAAAGAACGAGGCGCGTCTGGCCGGTATCCACGGGAAAAAGGAAGCCGGCAAGAAAGCGGAAGCGGCTCCTGAGGCGGACCAGAAGGGCAAGGAAGAAGCAGCCGGAAACAAGGCGGAAAAGTAAGAATTTGCGGAGAGGTCGGCCGGATGCCCCGGACCCGGAATGACGGCGTTGTGGAAAACAGGTTCAGGGCGACATGAGTGTCGAATACCTCTGGACTGAAGCGGTGGAAAAGAGTCGGCCGGCATCCGAAAGAGGAGTGTAAGCCGCGATGAACTATCATGGCATTGAGATGCCGGAACAATATATTGCCGAATTCTGCCGACGTCACCACATCCGGCGACTGTCACTATTCGGTTCCATCTTACGCAAAGATTTCGGGCCGGACAGCGACGTGGATATGCTGGTGGAGTTCGAACGTGGGAAGGTTCCGGGCTTGCTTCGCATGGCGGGAATGGAGAACGAGATATCCGCAATGCTTGGGCGCAGGGTGGACCTGCGGACTCCGGCGGAGTTGAGCCGATACATTCGTGGAGAAGTGCTAAAGGAGGCACAGGCGCAATATGTCCAGGCGTGACGACCTTACCCTCCTGCGTGACATCATTGAGACTGGTCGGTCGGCGATGGCCGCAATCGAGGGTAAGAGCTTGGCCGCGCTTGGCGTGGACCATGTCTGGACATTGGGATTGGTAAAGTGCCTGGAGATCGTCGGAGAGGCGGCCGGACGGCTGAGTGCGAATTTTCGTGCGCGTCATGGCGGTATTCCCTGGGCGGAAATCATCGGAATGCGCAATCGGTTGGTTCATGCTTATTTCGAAATCGACTGCGAGCAAGTCGGGAAAACCCTCACGGAAGACCTGCCGCCGCTCATGGAAGAATTGGAAGCGATTCTGGCTGCGGAGTTCAAGGACGAATCCTAGCAGGTGGAGCGAAGGGCAAGGAAGAAGCGGCCGGAAACAAGGAAGAAAAGTAACTTCCTTTTAAGCAGAGGTTGGCTGGATGTCCCGGACCCGGAAAGACGGCACTGATAAAAACAGGCTCCAGGCGACCAAGCGTTTCGGTGAATTCCTGGTGGAAAAAGGCCTGATCGACGAGGACCAGCGCGATGACGCCCTGGCGATCCAGGAAGCGGTCAATCACCGGCTGGGCTTTATGGCCACTATCGAAGAAGTGATCACCGTGGCGCAGGTGTTTACTATCCTGGAGGAGCAGAAAAAAAACCACCGACCTTTCGGCGAGCTGGCCCGGGAAATGAAGCTGCTGGACCGGGAAAAGCTCGCCAGGCTGCTCGACCGGCAAAACGGCCTGCGGATGAAGGTCGGTGAAATCCTGGTGGGCCTGATGTATCTGAAAAAAGAGGAAATGGAAACGGCGCTGGAGCACTTCCTGAAGGAAGTGGGCGAATAGTAAGGAACCGGGAAGCGACGAAAAAAGCGCCTGTCCGATGGCCGGACAGGCGCTTTTGTTTTCCGAGCGGTTCGAGCCGTCAGAGCAGGCTCCGGGTTTTCATCGCCTTGTAGAGCCTCTCCACGGCGATATCGCAGGCGGCCTGGGAATAGCTGCCGGCCTCGGCTTTCCTGACGTTCATCTCCGCGAACATCTCATCGAACTTCAGTCGCAGGTAGTCGAACACCTGGTCGCGGCTGAAACGTATGCCGCCGATACCCTGCTTGTATTCCAGGTCGGAAGCGATGACGCCGCCGCTGTTGACGTAGTTGTCCGGGAGCAGCTCGATCCCCCGTTTTTTCAGTACTTCCATCGCCTCCCAGGAAACCGGCATATTGGCCGCCTCGATTACCGCCAGCTTCACTCCCAGCGTTTTCACGTTATGTTTGCCGATCACGTGGCCGCTGGCCGCCGGGATCAGAATGTCCGTCTCGAGCTTGAACAGACTCTCGTTGTCCAGCGGGCGTTTGGGATCGAAACCGATAATCGAGCGTTTCTCGCGGGCGTGTTCCATCAACGCCGGAACGTCGATGCCCCTTGGATTATGCACCCCGCCTTGCAGGTCGGTTACGCCGATAACCTTACAACCCGCCTCGTGCAGGTAGAAAGCGGAGTGGCTGCCGACATTGCCGAAGCCCTGGATCGTTACGGTGATCTTCTTCGGGTTTTTCCCGATCTGTTCGAGGTACTTGAGAGTGGCATAGGCTACGCCGAACCCGGTGGCTTCGTGGCGGCCGGACAGCCAGCCTTCGATACCCTCCGGCTTGGCGGTAACCACCGACGGGTTGTGAGTTTTATTGTAAAAAAGCATCATTTCCCGGCCCGAGCTACCCATGTCCGGAGCGGGAATGTATTGACCTACCAGACCCCGTTCGACGAAGTGGTCGACGAATTCCCGCATAATGTGATCTTTGAGCCGGTCCATGAAGGAGTAGAAATCGACATTGATCTTGTCCTTGAAACCTGCATAGAGCTTGCGGAAATCGACTTTGATCCCGGTTTTGCCGCCGCCGAGCTCGAGGTTGGCCAGGGCGGTCTTCAGGGTCATCAGCCGCGCCAACTCGGTGGTCTCCCAGACATCGACGTCCGGATCGATGCGGATTCCACCCTTATAGGGCCCACGCGCCCGGTTGTGCAGAACGATGCCGCTGCTGACGTTGAGGACCTCCCCGCCGATCTCCACCGGCAGGCGCTGGTAGATGAACGTGTAGGGTTTTTCGATTTGCTCCAAGTCACCGCGGGAGATGCCGAGCCGCTTCGAGCTGTCGTACATTAAATGGCCGGAGCGGTTTTCCGGTTCCCGGCTGCAGATGAACTGTTCGATATTTTTCAAATTCTTGTCTTCATTTTTCATTCGATTTCCCCCGCCTGACCGTCAGGCAGACCGGTTAACGGATTGCTTGATTGGCTTTTACTCTGGTGCCGAGGGTAAAGGGACACCACCGGTAATTGCCGCCGGAGCTCACCGACAGTACCGGCGAGCTCGGGAATGCGTTCAGAGAGAGTCCATAATCCGGATCGTCCGGGCCGGCTCGAGCACCACTTTTTCCCGGTCGATTATTTTCACCGCATCGGTCATGTGGCCGACAGTGGTTTCATGGGTGATGATGATCAGCGGGACGCCCCTTTCGGGATCAATCAAATTCTCTTTCTGTACCACCGAGGCGATACTTATTTTTTTGTCGGCCAGCGCCCGGCTGACCCTGGCCAGAACTCCGGGCTGGTCCTTGACCGTGAGCCGCATATAGTAGCGGCAATGGACGTCCTTGCGGTCGAGAATCGGCAGATCGAGACGGTCCAGGGTGAAGGCCGAGCGCAGGGAGTCGTGGGTGGCAAGGGTGTTCAGGTCTCCCACGATTGCCGCCGCAGTGGGCATCATTCCCGCGCCCTTGCCGATATATGTCTGTTCGTGATGGGCGGCGGAGTTGATCGTGATGGCGTTGTACTCGTTACGCACCTGCGCCAGGATCGACTCGGCGGGGATCAGCGCCGGCCCGACCCAGATTTCGAGCTTTTCCCCGTCGCGGTGGGCCCTGGCCAGGAGCTTGATCCGGTAGCCCATCTCTATCGCCGCCTGCACCTCGACGTTGCTGATTCCGGTGATTCCCTGCAGGTCGATCTCCTCCGGATGAATCCGGGTCCGAAACGCCTTGCGGACGAGGATCGACAATTTCTGGGCGGTGTCCATCCCGCCGACGTCGAGAGTGGGATCGGCCTCGGCGAAACCCCGCCTCTGCGCCTCCGCCACCGCCCGGTCGAAATCCAGAGCGGAGTCCTGTTCCATGCGGGTGAGGATGTAATTGCAGGTGCCGTTGAGGATGGCGTTGATCGAAAGGACGCGGTCGGTGGAGAGCTCTTCGCGGATCACCTTGATTATCGGGACGCCGCCGGCCACACTGGCCTCGAAAAGCAAACGGGCGCCACTGGCGGCCGCCCGCCGGGAAAGCTCGTCCCCGTAGAGAGCGATCAGATACTTGTTGGCGGTCACCACGTCCTTGCCCAGATCGAGGGCCATTTCCACGTACTTCCTGGCGATTCCCACGCCGCCGATCAGTTCGACGATAACGTCGATCTGCGGGTCGCGCACCACCGCTTCGCTGTCCTCAGTCAAGAGGGAGCGGTCCACTTTGACTTCCCGCTTGCGCTCCAGATCGATGTCCGCGACCTTCACCAGCTCGACCCGCTCCTCGATTTCGAGGCCGGACTGGGTAAGGAGTTTGATCACCCCGCTGCCGATCGTGCCGTAGCCGAGCAATCCGACCCTGAGTCTGTCCGACATTAAACCTCCGCCTTATCTTCCCGCCGCCGAAACCGTATCAGGCATTTCAAAGCTGCGGCTTAGCATTCCAAATACTGAAATTCACTTTTTGCCGATCTCCCGGGAGCGTTCCGTAGCCGCCTCGACCGCCCGGATCACCGCATCGCGGAGCCTGCCCCGCTCCAGCTCGTGCAGGCCGGCGATCGTGGTCCCGCCGGGCGTGGTGACAGAGTCTCTGAGCGTGGAGGGATGTGTCGGCGGGTTTTGTTCGAGCATGATAGCGGCGCCCTTGATGGTCTGCACCGCCAGCTCCCGGGCGGCATCCGCGGGCAGGCCCACCTTGAGGCCGGCCGACACGAGCGCCTCCGCGAAGAGGAACACGTAAGCCGGCCCGCTGCCGGCCAGGCCGGTCACCGCATCGATCAGCGCCTCCGGCAGCACGACCGCCTTGCCGGCCGCGGAAAAGATCTTTTCGGCCAGCTCGAGGTGCCGCTCACCCGCAGTCGATCCACCAGACAGGGCGGTGGCGGCCTGGCCGACCGTGGCGGCGATATTGGGCATCGCCCGCACGACCGGCACCCCGCCCCCCAGCGCTTGTTCGATCGCTCCCAGCGTAACGCCGGCGGCAATGGAAATCACGAGACCGGCACCGCCGAGTTTCCCCTTGATTTCATCGAGGACCGCCGGGACTACCTCGGGCTTGACACAAACCAACACCACGTCGCAGCTACGGGCGATTTCGACCGCCGAGGCGGCCCGGGCGCCGGTTTTCGCGCAGACTTCATCCCTGCGCTTCATGTCGGTATCGTGGATAAAAACCCGGTCAGAGGGAGTCAATCCAGCCCGCAGAACACTCTCCAGCAGGGCCGTACCCATCCTGCCGACGCCGATAAAACCTATTTTCAACTGGTGTGCCATGTTCGGGATTTGGGATGACGGCCAACCCGGGGCGACAGGGCGCGCCCGGCATCCTTTTTGCCAAAGCACCGCCCGCGGTGAGTCGGCCCGGAGCAAATCCAAAGCAAAAAGGATGCCGG
>JAZDIG010000194.1:0-2339 GCA_043805105.1 Candidatus Glassiibacteriota bacterium
CGGCGGCATCACCACCTGGCGCGACGGCGTGGAGATGATCATGTCCGGGGCCGACCTGGTGGGAATCTGTTCGGCGACCATCATCTATGGTTTCGGCTTCTTCCCGGAGTTTTTCCGCGGCTTCAGGCAGTACGTCGAAGAGCATGGTTACGCCAGTCCGCTCGACATGCGGGACAAGATCATCGATTCGGTGAAGAGTGCGCCCGAACTGACCCTCTGGGAAGGCTACGCCCGGCAGAAGGACGAGAACCTGTCCGCCCCCTGCGACTACGCCTGCCCGCATCACGTGCCGGCCATGGCCTACGTCCGGCTGGTGGCGCAAGGCAAATACGAGGAAGCCTACGAGCAGATAACGAGTAAAAATCCGCTGCAGCACGTCTGCGGCTACATCTGCAACCACCCCTGTGAGGAAAGCTGTACGCGGGGGCTCAAGGACGAGCCGGTCAGGATTCGCGCCATCAAGCGCTTCGTGATGGACCTGGCCGAAAAGAACGGCTGGAAGCCCAACCTGGCCAAGACCCCGGCCAACGGGCTGAAAGTGGCGGTGATAGGCAGCGGTCCGGCCGGGATCAGCGCCGCCTCCAGTCTGGCGCGGGCCGGCTACGAAGTGACAGTCTTCGAGCGGGAGGACACCGGCGGCGGCATGCTGCGCTGGGGGATCCCCGAGTTCCGCCTGCCGCGCAGGCTGATCGACCGGGAGATCGCCTGGCTGGAAGAGCTGGGCGTGAAGATAGAGTACGGCCGGACGCTCGGCCGCGACTTCACCCTGGACGACCTGCGCAAGGCCGGCTTCAAGGCGTTCTGTATCACCGTGGGCGCCCGGAAAGGCCTGGCCCTGGGCGTGCCTGGAGAGAATGCCCGGGGCTGTATCAGCGCGGTGGATTATATCCGCTCGCACCACCTGGGCCAGACTCCCCATCTTGGCAAGCGTGTGGTTGTGATCGGCGGTGGATTCACCGCGGTGGACGCCGCCCGGATCGCCGTGCGTAACGGCACTCCGGAAGTGTTCATCTGCTACCGCCGCACCCGGGATGAAATGCCGGCGGTGCCGGAGGAAGTCTACGAGGCCGAGGAAGAGGGGGTACGGGTAATGTACCTGGTGAGCCCGGTGGAAGTTATCGCCAAACGCGGCAAGGTGGCAGGCGTCCGTCTGCGCAGCAACGTCCTGGGCATCTCCCCAGCCGGCAGCCGCCGCAGCCCGGAGCCGGTGGAGGGCGCCGAATTCGTGCTCGAATGCGACACCGTGATCAGCGCGGTGAGCCAGGAGCTGGACGAGGACGCCTGCGGCCTGGGTCTCGAAGTGACCCGCTGGAACACCCTGGCCTACGATGAATCGACCGGCTCGACCGGCGCCGGGGATGTGTTCGTGGCCGGCGACGCCTCCCGGGGCCCGGCGACCGTGATCGAGGCGGTTGCCGAGGGCAAGCTCGCCGCCGCCTCGATCGACAAGATGCTCCGGGGCGGGGAAGCGATCCTCGATTACGGTCCGCCGCTGTCGGTGGTCGATCCGCAGGACGTGGTCAACCGCAACCGGGACGTGAAGATCCAGCCGCGGGTGGAAGTGAAGGTGGGTGCGCCCGAACTGCGCCGGGAAAACTTCGAGCTCTACGAAGAGACCCTGACCGAGGAAGAGGCGGTGGCCGAGGCTTCCCGCTGCCTGCACTGCGGCTGCGGAATCGGCTGCGAGATCTGCGAGGAGCTCTGCATGCGCCAGGCCTGGGACCAAAAGGGCAACCGGGTGCAAGTGGACTTGGAAAAATGCGTGGCCTGCGGCATGTGCGCTTTCCGCTGCCCGAACCACAATATCGAGATGGTCAAGGGCGAGCTGTCGCCGCCCAACGTGAGTTACACGAGCTGAAACGATAGTACCGGAGCCGGGCTCTTCCGGCCCGACCTGCCTGCGGCTGACGAATATCGGTGAATTCCACACGGGGGAACTCCAATGACAAGGACACCGGTCCTCTTTTTGCTTTTCATGCTGTTCATCTCGTTTTCACTCGCCGCTCAGGATTCCACTCGAACGGCCGTCCACAAAATAGAGCTCACCGCTGGTGACCTGACCGCGGTCATCACCGACAACACGGCCTGGGAAGGCCACCGCCAGGGGTACAACGGCGTGGCTTACCTGTCGCACCGGGCCGATCCGGGCGACCATTTCGAAAAGCCGGTGGCCGGGCTGAACTTCGAGCACATTTTCGACGGTGCGAAGTGGTGGGCGCCCACCCAGGCGCTGTTCGAGCCGCGCTGGAGCGAAATGGTGCTGGCCCGGCTGTCAGACAACAGCGTCCAGCTCCATATGCCCCCCTCCGACCTGCACAAGCTGGAAAGCTGGACCAAGT
>JAZDIG010000195.1:0-5112 GCA_043805105.1 Candidatus Glassiibacteriota bacterium
CTCGGGGAGCCAGGAGTTGCGGTCCGACAGGCCCCAGAAGTTGAAAGAGACCACCGCCGGGTGGCCGAAGGCGAGGGTGAACATCTGCTGGGTGAAGTCGGCCTGGAGCTCGCGGTCCCACTCGCCGGTACGCCAGCCCCCGGTGATCGGCTTGCCTGAAGACTGCGGCGTGAATTCGGTAATGTGCAGCGGCAGGCCGAATTCTCCCAGGCGGTCGAAAGTTTTCCACACTTCACGCGGCGGGTACCACTCCTGTCGCGGCTCGTGGGCCTGGATCCCCAGTCCGGAAATGGGCGTGCCGCGGCGCAATAGCTCCTTAACAAGCTGATAGAACCGTTCCCGGGTGTCCTCTTTGGCGATAACGTAGTATTCGTTGAGGATCAAGGTCGACGCGGGGTTGGCCCGGTGGGCCCAGCGGAAGGCCTTTTCGACCAGGTCGGCGTTCGTGGCGGGAGGCACCGGCCTCCAGGTGTCACCGGTGGTATCGTCCCAGGCGCGCGTGTTGACCGCCTCGTTGAAGACGTCCCAGATTTCTATCCGGCCGGCGCAGCCCCCCACTACGTTCTTGACCCGGCTTTCGAGGAACTGGAGCTGTTCCGGCACGGAGTAATTGGCGAGCCAATCCGGCTTGCCGCTGGGGGCAGTCCAGACCAGCGGATGGCCCTTGGCCGTGATGCCATTGGCGCGGCACCACTCCAGCGCCGGCATCATCTCCCGCCAGCGGGTCATCCCCTGGACGTCCTCGTAGCCCGCCCAGTAGAAGGGAAAGACCGCAAAGTTGAATAGTCCCTTGAAGCGCTCCTTGAACCGTTCGGCGCGGAAAGGAGATTCGTCGCGGACCAGGTCGAAGATGATGCAGCCGACCAGGAAGTCCGACCCGGTCTGTTCGACCTCGACCCGGGCGAGCCTGGCGGGTTTGCCGTCCGAAGTGGTGAAAACGATTTCGGCATCGCCCTTGCGCATTTTTTCGATGTTGGCCATCGCCTGCCCGAGAATTTCGGCCTCCACCCGGAGCGACTCGGCCGGAGTTTCCGCCGCGGGCAGGGCGGACTGAAAAAGCAGAATCGAGATGGGAAGGGACAGTTTACGGAAATCGAACATGGGGAGCCTCCTGCTTGAGAACGCGGGGAAAATTCAGTCAAATCAATTTTAACACATGTGCTTTCGACGCCCAAGCGTTTTCCTTGACAGCCCGGAGCCGGTCGCGATATTTGGACAGAAAGCCCAACCAGCCACTTCATTCCCGGATAATGCCGATGTTCAGAATTCGTCTTGTTCCTGTCCTGTTAGCCCTCTCCCTTTGTTGCGGGCCATCCCGCGAACCGGCCGGCGAAACTCTGGGGAAGTTCGAACCGACGCCCGAGGCTCCCGGGGATGCGATCGAGCCGGGAGTCATGGAGCTTTACCCCACCTGGCAGACGGTGGGAATCGAAATCCCCTTTACCGGCGATGAAAACGGCAACAGCCAGGCCCGGCTGTTCTGGAGACGCGCCGGTGAGAACACCTGGCGCAATGGCGTGGACTTCACTTTCGACAGGCAGCAAAAACTGGCCTGGGCCAGCATCTTCCCGCTCGAACCGGGGGATTCGGTCCTGGTGCGGATCCTCTTTGCCGACCCACAGCCGGAAAGCGACGGCCGGCTGGAGGGTGCGGTATCCACCCGGAAGCTGACACTCGAACCTTCCGGCGGCGCGGAATTCCACGTTTCTCCGGACGGCAACGACCGGAGTTCCGGCAGTAAAAGCCGGCCGTTCAGGACAATCCGGCGGGCGCTGGAGAAGGCCGGTCCCGGGGACGTGGTGCTGGTGGGAAGCGGTATCTACCGCGAGGGGGAGCTGCTGGCCGGAATGGCCGGCAAGCCGGGACAGCCGATCGTGGTGAGCGCCGAGCCCGGAGAAAAGCCGGTCCTGGACAGCGCCTTGGAGATTCCGGCCGGGCACCGGGGCTGGAAACCGATAGGCCAGCACGCCTGGAAGACCTTCCTGCCTTGGGATTTCCGCTGGCATCCGCCCGGACACGGCGAAATCGGCTATGGCTACCTGGCCCAGGACGGCAAGCGGATGTTCTGCTATGTTCAGTCGCTGTCCGCCTTCCTGGCCGACAGCCTGAATGTATCCCGCGCCTGGTACTGCGACACTCTGAAGAACGATCTCTACGTGCGAACCGGATTGTCCGACTCTCCGGAGATGCACGGCTACAGCCTGGCCACATGGCCCTCGGCTTTCCTGCTGGCCGGGGCCAGGCATGTGGTGGTGTGCGGGTTCGAGATCAGGCATTACGGAACGGCCGGGATCGTTCTGGACCGAGGCGCTAAAGATTGTATAGTGATCGACAACGAGATCCACAACGTGCCCTGGGGAGTCTATCTGGAAGGGGCGAATACCCGGGACAACGCGATCTGGCGCAACGTGCTGGCCGAACCGGGACTGGAGGATTTTTCCTGGCAGGCGATCAAGGCGAGCGGCTACCCGCGGCAGGGAATCATGTCCAGCTACGCGGGAAGAGGCAATTCGTTCTGCTACAACACGCTGGAGGGCTGGTTCGATGGGATCACGGCGCTGAGCTGGCAGCGGCCGGACGATCTGGCTCTGCACCGCGACTGCGACGTAATGTACAACCGGGCGTACAATATCGGCGACGACAGCTACGAGCTGGACGGCGGCGGAGTGAACCTGCGAGTCCACGGCAACACCGCAGCCAATTGCCTGACCGCGATATCGCTGGCGCCGGTCGAACGGGGGCCGGTGTATGTCACCCGCAACGAGGCAGCTTTCCTGGGCCTGCTTTTCAAGCTCAACGTGGGCGACTGCACCAGCCTGGGCCCGGCCTATGTCTACCACAACTCCGGGTATTCGCTGTCCCGCGCCAACGGCATGGCCTTGGTGAGCCTGGTAAGTGAAATCTACGGGAACATCCCCTGCACTAATAAAATTTTCCTCAACAACGCCATGATCGGCTCCCGGTACGCGGTGCGCCGGGGCGCGGACGGCAACCGGGTGGATTACAATTCTTACTGGCCCGCCGGGGCCGCTGATACTCTCAGGTTCGAGTGGAACAAGGTGACCTACCTGTCGATCGCGGAGCTGGCCGGGGCGACCGGGATGGAAAGCCACGGGCTGTACGCCGACCCGCTCTTCGTTTCGACTCCCGGGCTGGGGGCCACCCCCTGGCAGGGGTATCTCGAGGATCGGCTCGGCAACCACCCCCTGGCCCAAAGCCCGGAGCCGGGAGACCTGAGCCTTCGGCCGGGAAGCCCGCTGATCGACCGGGGCGTGATTATCCGGGGGATCAACGACGATTGGGCGGGCAAGGCTCCCGATATCGGGGCAGACGAATATGGAGATGCAAAAACCGGTATATAATATTATATATTACAGAATATGAGAAAATACATATACATTATTTTATATACTTGGCTGGCCGCCTCACCGGCCGCCGGGCAGGTGGAAATACGCGGCGCCTACGGCGGGGTGAAAAGTTTCTGGGAGAAAGGCTACAAGCTGGCCGACTTCGGTATTAACGCGATTTTTGTCGGCAGCTACGGGATCAACAGCGCGCGGGCTGCCAGGGCCGGGCGGGAAGGGGCGAAAGTTTTCGCCGAATTTGCCGTCTTGAACGGGGAGCATTACGTGGAGGAACACCCGGAAGCCTGGCCGGTGGACGCCGAGGGCAGGTGGTCAGCGAAGGCCGACTGGTTCATGGGCGTTTGTCCCACCGATGCCGGTTTCCGGGCTTACCGTCTGAACGCCCTCCGGGAGCTTTTACGCAAATACCCGCTGGACGGGGTCTGGATGGATTACGTGCACTGGCATGCCCAGTTCGAAGCGCCGGAGCCGATCCTGCCTGAAACCTGTTTCTGCGAAAACTGCCTGGGCGCGTTCGCAGCCGCCAGCGGAGTGGATCTGCCGGATTCCGGCGCGACTGCAGTCAAGGCCCGCTGGGTCTTGGAAACCGCCGAAAAGGCCTGGCGGGACTGGCGCTGTTCAGTGATTGCCGGCTGGGCGCGCGACCTGAAGCGGATTATCGGTCAGGAACGCCCCGGAGCCCTGCTCGGCCTCTACCACGCCCCCTGGACGGACGAGGATTTCGGCGGGGCCAGGAGAAGAATCCTGGGCCTGGATTTTCACGAATTGGCCGAGGTGGTGGACGTGTTCAGCCCGATGGTCTACCACGGCCGGATGGGCCGATCTGCATCCTGGGTGAAAGAATACGTGGACTGGTTCTGCCGGGAGCTGGCGATCAGGGACGGCGATTATCCCAAAGTCTGGCCGATCGTGCAGGCCGCGGACGAGCCGGCAACGGTGAGCCCGGCGGAATTCGAAAGCGTGCTGCGGGCCGGTGTCAGCGGTCCGGCCAGCGGGGTGATGATGTTCACGATCCACGCCATAGTGCGAGACCCGGAAAAACTGGCGGTGATGAAGAGAGTGTACCTGGAATGGAATAGTACAAAATAATGTGTAAGACGGGCGGCCACCGGTCGCCTCTATGGTAAAATATTCGACCTTGCTACAAATTATATACAATCGCGGTAGACTGAGCAAACACGAGGTTCATCCGTTCCCCGGCTTGTGATGGCCTTACGAACAGGTAGCAGGGGCGGGTTTGAACGGGGGTCCGCCCCTACGACTTATTCCGCATGGCAAAAGAAAATGTCATCGAACTATCGAATTGAAGTACTATGTATAAATTAATATATCCTCAGTCCTGGAGATTCGCATGAAGCGCCGGAATTTCGTCAAGAGCGCGGCCGGCCTGGGCGCCGGCCTGCTGCTGGGCAGTTCAGCAATCGGCAGGGCCGCCTCTCCCAACGACCGGATCACCCTGGCCGTGGTGGGGATCAACGGCCAGGGCCAGAGCCATCTGCAATGTTTCAGCGCAGTCGAGGGCGTGCGGATCAAGACTATCTGCGAGGTGGACGAACGGCTCTACCCCGTGGCCGAAAAGTACGCCCGCAGCCTCGGGATCGAAAAGATCGGCTTCAATAACGGCTGGAACGATCTTCGAGGGTACCCGCAAGCCTTTGACCTTGTGGTTTCGAGCTATCTGGTTGGTTACCAGCTCCAAGAATGGAGCCAGTGCTTTGGGATTGCAGCGAATTCTTGGCTTGGGTAG
>JAZDIG010000196.1:0-8949 GCA_043805105.1 Candidatus Glassiibacteriota bacterium
GGCCCTGCGCGGCGTGCCGCAGATCGAGGTCACGTTCGACATCGATGCCAACGGCATCCTGCACGTGACAGCCAGGGACAAGGCCACCGCCAAGGAGCAGAAAATCCGGATCGAGGCCTCCAGCGGCCTGGGCGAAAAGGAGATCGAGCGGATGGTCAAGGACGCCGAAAGCCACGCCGGGGAGGACAAGCAGAAGCGCGAGGCCGCCGATACCCATAACCGCGCGGACCAGATGGCCTACGAAACCGAAAAACAGCTCAAGGAGCTGGCCGACAAACTGGACGAATCAACCCGCGGCCGGCTGCAGTCGGCTGTGGACCGGGTCCGGGAGGCGCTCAAGGGCTCGAGCACCGAGGCGATCAAGTCGGCCAACGAGGAATTGACCAAAATCTGGAACGAGGCGGCCCAGGCCATGTACCAGGCCCAGGCCGCCGGCCAGCAGGCCGGCACAGGCGGCGGGGCAGCCGACGCCAAATCCTCCTCCACAAGCAGCTCGGATGAAAACGTGGTCGAGGCCGACTACGAGGTGGTGGACGACGAGGACGAGAAAAAGAAGAAAAAGTAACCTGAATTGTGCTGGATAAATGCAACTATCCCCGGCTGGACTGCTTTACCAGCCGGGGATTTTCCTTAAGGAGATGGAATGAAAACGGTATATTTTGATACAAATGTTTGGGATTTTATCGGAAAAGGTAACATAAGCGAATCAGTAAAATCTAATTTAAGAGCAGGGGAAAAAGTTATAATATGCTGTAGTCCGCTAGTTATCCAGCAGCTTTTGAATACTTATAATTCAGATATAAAACTGGCAAGGCAATTGGTATATACTGCTTTGGAATTATCTCAACGTATGTTCCTTGAACATAGTGCTCTAATGCAGGGAGAAATATTGGCTTATAGCCAAGGGAAAGTGTTTTCTGACTACTTTTTTGACAGTAAAATATTTATTGAACTATTTAGAGGGGCGGAAAATATAGAGGATTATGACGCCGAATTAATTAATATTATTGCTAGAGAATTAGATAAAGGTGTGCAAAATAAAGATGGATTCAAAAAGATCAAAGAGCAATGGATAAATAATTATTCGGTAATTCCCAAAGGTAAAAGTTTTCAAGAATTTTGGAATGATGTCAAGAGCAATCCAGTTACTACCGGAACTGTTAAGGAGATTTGTGAAGAACTTGGGATATTAAATAATGATCCGATTGACTATAAAGAAAATTGCAATTGTTTGCATTTATATAATTTATTAATGGCATCAAGAATATATTATCACAATTATTTAATGAATGGTGGCATTAACAAAGATATATACAATGATATTAAACATCATATTTATGGGCGTTTTTGTAACTACATGGTTACTCGAGATGAAGATATGTTGGAAATATATAATAATTATATTGTACATATTAGCCTTAGATATAAAATTCCTATCATGCTTCATTGGAGCGAATTTGAGAAAAATATTTTGGGAACCTAAATAAATTGCATAGCATATATTCCCAACCACCCCCAAAATTTTAATTTGACAGGAAACTTGCAGGGCCTTTTCTTTACGAAATCGATAAGATGTGGTGGTGCATGAGACGAAGGACAAAAATTCAATAACATGTCAAGGAACAGAAATACTAAACAAACGGTAACGCAAAGGCAGTGGCGTTCTTTACGCCTACAAGATTATGATTACTCGACTCCTGGGGCGTATTTCGTGACCGTGTGCACGCAAGATCGTCAATGCCTGTTTGGAGAGATTGTTGACGGAAAGATAAATTTGAATGAGTTAGGGAATATTGTTATGCAATGCTGGCGAGAAATTCCGGAACATTTTTCCAAAGTGTAATTGGATGCCTTTGTCATAATGCCTAATCATCTCCATGGTTTGATATTTATCCTTGATAATTGTGGCGGCGACGCATGCGTCGCCTCTACCCCAAAGAAATCCGGCCCTCCAAAAGGATCTATCGGCGCCATAATCGGTTCATTCAAATCAGCGGCAACTAATCGTATCAATGTCTTGCGCGGCTTGTCGCGTGCCCGCATATGGCAAAGGGGCTATTACGAACACGTCGTCCGGCGCACCGATAAAATGAACCGTATCAGGGAATATATTTCAAAGAACCCTCTGCGCTGGGAATTGGATAGGGAAAATCCAGACAATTTGCAAAATATAAATAATGCTAAAAATAAATAGTGTAGAGGCGACGCATGCGTCGCACCTACGCCATTCTTACCCTGCCTTCAGTAGGGCGAACCTCGTGTCCGCCCTTTTTCTTTCACCGGCGGCCATCATCGATTTGCGCGGCGGCCAGGGCCGGGTACGAGGCCCTCTGCCTGAGAAAGCGCAGCAGGTCGATAACATCGGACAGGGTATAGCCGCCGTCGCTGTTGAAGTCGCACTTCGCATCAGCCGGGTTCCGCAGTCCCAGCACCAATAGCGAGACCGCATCCAGGATCGATACCCGGCCGTCGCCGTTGATGTCGCCCCGGCCGCCCAGGCTGATGGTGGTATCGACTACGGCCGGCAGATCTTCCTGCGCCGCGCCCCATTTGACCTGGGCGCTCATTTTGCCGGTGCGCGTGAACAGCACTTCCATGGCCTCGCCGCCGCCCGTGGGCACGATCTTCACACCCACCTGGTCTGCGCTCGGCTCCAGGAGAGTCACCTCCGACATCTGCGTATCGCCTTCATCCGCCACTTCCAGCACGTGCAGGAAGTAGTCCCGCTCCTGCTTGAGGTTCGGTTCCACTTCCAGCCGCCAGGGGGCCTGCGGCGGTTGACCGGACTGCGAGCCGGTGTGGTTGTACAGGGCGGTGGGTTCGTGCGGATTTCCCCAGAGGTCGTAACCTTTGCCGCCGCGCTTGGTGAGCGTGAAGGAGGCCGGCTGCAGGGTTTTGAGGAAGGCGCGCGCTTTCCCCTGCGAAAGTACGCCGCTCTGGCTTATGCCAGCAGGGTCGCTGATCCAGGTGCAGACGTTGCCATCGGTGTAGGAATAGACGTGCCCGGCCGTAACCTCAGTCGGGCTGCCGTTGACTTGCGGCTCGGTGGGGATATGCAGGAACCAGGTTTTCGGGAAAGCGCTGTTTCTGGAATCCACCCGGTCGAAAATGACGAAAAATTCCCGTTCCCCACGCAGGTACAGAAACTGGCGGGTCACTTCCTTGACTTTGGTGCCGAGGTAGCCGGCAGTCATGTCGGCGGCGGCGTAAGTGTAGCGCCAGTCGTGCTTGAACGCGGTAATCGAGCCCCGCGCGATTGCGCTGCCCCCGCCGGGGCCGTAGACGTACCGGATCAGCCCGCCGTCGCGCTCGTTTTTGGTGCCGCCCTCGGCCAGGGCCGAGGCGCCGGGATCGAGGCGGCGGTAAGTTTCCTGGGGGTCGAAGATGGTGACGATGTTGAACGGCATCGACCCGCCCTGGTAATAATCTCCGTCGTTGTGGCCCATGCCGCTGGCGCGCAGCACCAGCCAGCCCTTCCTGGCGATCATGAAATGGCCTTCATCGTCGCGGGAATGGCCGGCGAAGCGGGGCCCGGCTCCGAAAAAAGCCCAGGTCGCGTCCGGATCGTCCCAGCGGCTGCGCATGTAGACGTGGCCCCCGCCGGTAAACAGACGGGCCGTGGGCCAGCCGGCCTGGCCGGGTGTACGCGCAACACCGTTGGAATTGTAAATTGTCAGGCGCTGCCAGGGGTAATAGAACCAGTGCGCACTCCAGGTTTCCGCCGCGTAGGATTCAGTGATCCACGCGGCAACCGGATCGTTATAGCGTGAGGCCAGGATCGGTGCGGTCTCCACCCAGCTCGAAATCAGGTTCGCGCCGTCGTTGTCGTCGATATAGGCCGTGCGGTTGGAGAAAGGTACGGTCAGGTGTACGGCCCATTGGTTCATTTCCTTGAGATAGGTGGTGGGAGAGCCCAGGGTGAACCAGTTCAGGCCGGTGGCAGTCCGCCAGGCCTCGAAAGCCCAGGGGATTACCTTGGTGGGTCCATAGTTGCCGTGCCCGTAGCTTTCGCTCCAGACGCCGCCCATCTGGTCGAAAGCCGGAATGCACTCCGTGGGAATCCGGCTGTCGAATGAATCGAGAAATTGCTTGCAGGCGGCGTCATGCTCGGTTCCGGCGCCCGCCAGGGCGAGAGCCACGAACAGCTTGGGACAAATCCCGTCCCGCGTGTTGCCGATATTGAGGTGCGCCGGTCCCCAGGTCTGATTGTAGAGAAAGTCGCCGTTCAGCAGGGTGATCTCAGGAATGGGGGCAGTATACCAGTAGAGCCAGCCGCCCAGCGGATAGCCGAATTTCTGCCGCTCCTCGGCCGTCATCGAATCGTAGATCCAGTCGAACACCAGCCCGTAGAAGCCGAAATGCCCGTTGCCGACGTTGCTCAGAATCACCCCGTTGCCCCAGTACTTTTTTACCGCCTCGGCATATTTTACGGCGTCGGCGTTGCCCCGTTCCCGCTCGACCAGATAGCAGAGAGCGCTGCAGACCAGCTCGTAAGGCGGGTGCCACTGGCTGGTGGGCTGAAAAAGCGTGCCCCGGGTGAGGAAATCGTCCGCCTCCTGTTTCATCAGGGCGTAATCCCGGGCCGCCTGGCCGTTTCCGTACGCTTCTTGGGCCAGTGCCGGCAGGGTAGCCTTGGTGATGAACATGCGTGGGTGGTCCACCAGGGTGTATTCCGCGGCCAGCGGTCCGGCCGCCAGGACGATTGCCAATAGCAGGCTCTGAAAGTATTTCATATCCGCCTCGTCTGGATGAGATGACTGAATGACAAACGCTGGGACAACCGGTTGGTGACTATCCCGGGCTGGCTTGCTTGCCGGTCGCCCGTGGCCTGTGGGTCGGTTTTGACTGGCTACATGATATAAAATGTTTTGGAAAAACGCTAACGTTTATTTTAATACGAGTTATTTACGGAATGTCGATAATTCACGTAGGGGCGGACCCATGTGTCCGCCCGTTTTTCGGGTATTTATCCATTGCAATCGAGCGCACACGCGGGTTCGCCCCTACGGCTCGGGTCTATTTGATTAAAGGAGCGATCCGGACAGAGTCTCAACGGACGCTCCCGGCGTCCAGGGCCGCCAGCACCGGCCAGGCGGCTCTTTGCCTGAGGTAGCGCAGCAGTTCGATGGCATCGGAGATGGTGTAGCCGCCATCGTTGTTGAAATCGCACCTCGAGTCCCCGGGGTTCCGGGTTCCCAGCAGCAACAGGGAGACCGCATCCAGGATCGAAACCCGGCCGTCCCGGTTGATGTCGCCCCGGCCGCCCAGCTCGAGAGTGGTATCGACCGCCTCCGGCAGGTCCTCTATCTGTTCGATGCCCCATTTTACCTGCGCGCTCATCTTGCCTGTGCGCGTGAACAGCACTTCGACCGGTTTACCCCCGCCGGCCGGGACGATCTTCACGCCTGCCAGGACGGAGTCCGGCTCGAGAAGACTTACCGAGGACATCGCCGTATCCCCTTCATCGGCCACCTCCAGCACGTGCAGGAAGTAGTCCCGCTCCTGCCTGAGGCCCGATTCCACCTCCAGACGCCAGGGAGCTTGCGGGGCCTGGTTTGCCGCGGAGCTCGCGTGGTTGTACTGGGCCGTGGGTTCGTGGGGATGTCCCCAGTATTCGTACCCCTGGCCGCCGCGTTTGGTAAGCGTGAAGGAGGCTGGCAGCAGGGTCTTGAGGAAGGCGCGCGATTTCCCCTGCGAAAGCACCTCGCTCTGGCTTATGCCGGCGGGATCGCTGAGCCAGGTGCAGACGTTGCCATCGGTATAGGAATAGACGTGCCCGGCCACGATTTCAGCCGGGCTGCCGTCGACTTGCGGCTCGGTCGGGATATGCAGAAACCAGGTCTTCGGGAAAGCGGCGTTTCTGGCCTCCACCCGGTCGAAAATGACGAAAAACTCCCGTTCCCCGCGCAGGTAGAGAAACTGGCGGGAGACTTCCCGGACCTTGGTGCCCAGGTAACCGGCGGTCAGGTTGGCGGCAGCGTAAGTATAGCGCCAGTCGTGCTTGAAGGCGGTGATTTCGCCGCGCGCGATTGCGCTGCCTGCGCCGGGACCGTAGACGTACCGGATAAGACCGCCGTCCCGCTCGTTTTTCGTGCCGCCTGCCGCCAGGGCCTCGGCCCCGGGGGCGGTGCGCAGGAACGCTTCCTGGGGGTCGAAGATGGTGACGATGTTGAACGGCAGCGACCCGCCGGCGTAATAGTCCCAGTCGTTGTGTCCCTCCCCGCCGGCGCGCAGCACCAGCCAGCCCTTTCTGGCGATCAGGAAATGCCCTTCATCGTCGCGGGAATGGGCGGCAAAGCGGGGTCCGGCCCCGAAAAAGGCCCAGGTCGCATCCGGATCGTCCCACTGGCTGCGCATGTAGACGTGGCCGGCGCCGGTAAACAGACGAGCAGTGGGCCAGGCGGCCTGCCCGGGGGTCCGGGGCGAGACGCCGGGATCGCCGCGAAGCAGGCGCTGCCAGGGGTAGTAGCGCCAGCGGTCGGTCCAGAGTCCAGGGTCGAATGATTCGGCGACCCACTCGGTCACCGGGTCGCCGTAGCGCTCGGCCAGTATCGGCGCGCTTTCCACCCAGCTCGAAATCAGCGGCACGCCGTTGTTGTCGTCGATATAGGCCGTGCGGTTGGAGAACGGCACGGTCAGGTGCAGCACCCAGCGGTTTATCTCTTTCAGGTAGGTGGTGGACGATCCCAGGGTGAACCAGTCCTTGCCGGTGGCGGTCCGCCAGGCCTCGAAGGCCCAGGCAATAACCTTGGTGGGCCCGTAGCTGCCGTGGCCGTAGCTTTCGCTCCAGACCCCGCCCATCTGGTCGAAGAGCGGAATACATTCGCCTGGAATCCGGCGGTCGAATGAATCGAGATATTGCTTGCAGTCGGCGTCATGCTCGGTCCCGGCCCCTGCCAGGGCGAGGGCCACGAACAGCTTGGGGCAGATCCCGTCCCGCGTGTTGCCGATATTGAGGTGCGCCGGCCCCCAGGTCTGGTTGTTCAGCCAGTCGCCGTAAAGGAGGACGATTTCCGGAGTGGTGGTGTACCAGCGGAGCCAGCCGCCCAGGGGATAGCCGAACTTCTGCCGCTCCTCGGCCGTCAGCGAATCGTAGATCCAGTCGAACACCAGCGAATAAAAGCCGAAATGCCCGTTGCCGACATTGCTCAAAATTTTCCCGTCGCCCCAGTATTTCTTGACCGCCTCGGCATATTTTACGGCTTCGGCATTGCCCCGCTCCCGTTCGATTAGATAACAGATACCGCAGCAGAGCAGTTCGTAGGGTGTGTGCCACTGGCTGGTGGGTTCCCTCAGCGTGCCCCGCAGCAGGAATGAGTCGGCTTCCCGTTTCATCAGGGTGTAGTCCCGGGCCGGCTGGCCGTTTCCATACGCCTGTTCGGCGAGCGCGGGCAGGGTGGATTTGGTGATGAACATGCGGGGGTGGTCCACCAGGGTGTATTCCGCTGCCAGCGGGCCGGCCGCCAGGACGATTGCCAATACCATGATCTGGAGGGACTTCATATTCGCCTCATCGGGATAAGATGACTGAAATTTTGCTGGGACTAACTGCGGCTGACAGTTCCGGGCCGGCTTGCCTGACGGCGGCCCGAGGTCTGCGGGTCGGTCATTGACTGCTAATACGATAAGACATGCGCTGAAAAAACGCTATTCTTTATTTCCGGGGATTTTTTCTTTCGAGAGGGGCTCTGGACGGGAGCGGACTACCGCCGGCTCGATTTTTGGTCGAATTGAGACCCGGCATTAGCGGGAATTCTATCGCTGATTGTAAAATATAACCATTCTCGAATCGATTCTGATTGACTTCCCACCCGGCCGACTCTAAGTTCCTGGCGAAAATAACCTGGAGATAAACCGGTTTCGGAGAAAAGCGCTTCATGGACTGGCGACGCGGCTGTATCGGCAAGGTTTGGCTCTCGGTATTTCTGGTCTGCGCCGTATTCAGTAAGGCCGGGGCGCAGAACGAGGGCGAGGATTTCCGCTCGATCCAGGCCGCCAGGACAGGCCGGCCGCCGCAGATCGACGGCGTGCTGGACGATTCCTGCTGGCGTTCCGCCGACTGGCAGGCGGATTTCGTCCAGCTCAAACCCTCGCCCGGCAGTCCGGCCCGGGCGCAGACCCGCGTGGCCGTAACCTTCGATGACCGTTGGATTTATGCCGCATTCCGATGTTTCAATCCCGCGGGCAGCTCGGTCAATTCGAAGATCACCCGGCGGGACGGCAACATGGACCAGGACAACGCCGTCACTTTTTACCTGGATACTTTCCATACCCGGAGGGACTGCTACTTCTTTTCGACCAACTCCCTGGGGATCCAGGTGGATGGCCGGATCGGTGAGGACGGGCGCACCAACGACAAGAACTGGGACTGTGTCTGGAGCGTGGCCAGCCGCGAGGACTCGCTCGGCTGGACCACCGAGATGGCGATCCCGGTCGCGCAGTTCCGCTTTCCGCAGAATTCCTCCCAGCCCTGGGGCGTAAATTTCCGGCGCAACTATCCCGAGCTCTACGAAACCAGCTTCTGGAGGGCCAGGGACCAGGCCTGGCGTGTCTCCCAGTCCGGCGACCTGACCGGACTCGCCGGCTTCAAAAAAAGCTTCAGCGCCTCGCTTTACCCTTATCTGGTGGGGATCAACACCAATGCCGCCGCCTCGGGAAGGCGGACGATTTATTCCTCGGGAAGCACCGAGATGATCAGCGGCGCCGACTTGCGGTTCAACCTGGGCGCCACCGCCGACGGCAATTTTACTTACAACCCGGATTTCGCCACGGTCGAGGCCGATCTGGATGTAATAAACCTGACTCGCTACGAAACTTTTTTCCCGGAAAAACGGCTCTATTTTCTCGAAGGGGCCGAGCTGTTCAGCAACCGGATCAACGTATTCTATTCGCGCAGGATCGGGGATCTCGATTACGGGATCAAGAGCAATGGCCGCGTGGGCGATTTCA
>JAZDIG010000197.1:0-12794 GCA_043805105.1 Candidatus Glassiibacteriota bacterium
GCCGGCGTGCACGCGCTGGGCCAGGTCGCTCATTTCGACACTGTCTCGCGGCTGGCCGAAGCCACTCTCGAGCGCGCTCTGAACGCCAAGCTGCCGGCGGAAGTCCGGGTCAGGGAGCTGGCCTGCGTTCCGCTGGATTTCCACGCCCGCTACCGGGCGGAGTGGAAGAGTTACCGCTACGGTCTGGCCGACCCGGGTTTGCCGGAAGCGCCGCTGCTGACCCGTTTCTTCTGGCTCAGGCCGGTGCACCTCGATCTGGAGCTGCTGGGCCGGCTGGCTGCTTCGGTTATCGGCGAACACGACTTCACCACTTTTTCCAGGCAGGAAGGCCACCGGGAAAACCGGCTCTGCCATGTCTATTCCGCCCTATGGACAGAGGGCCATGGAAAGTTATATTTCCAATTGAGGGGCGACCGCTTTTTGCGGGCCATGGTGCGGATGCTCGTGGGCGGAATGCTGGCCGTGGCCGATGGCAGGGCCGGCGAGGAAGATTTCAGCCTGGCGCTCGCGACACCCGGCCGCTGGCTGAGGGCGGTCCCGGCCCCGGCCTGCGGCTTGACCCTGATGGAAGTGCATTATCTCGAGCCGAAATAAAACCACTCCGAATTCTCCCGTTTTCTGTTTTTAGAGTCGCCATGATTACGCGCCCGGTTGCAAACGGGCGGCCGATTGCATATCTTCAAACGAGTCTTTGAGTCACGCCGAAATTATATATTCCCGAAAAGGGAGAAGAACCGATGTTATTAACAGATATCCAGATAGACCATGACCGTTTGGGTGAGCTGTGCCGTCGTTATGCTGTCGCCAGGCTGGAGATCATCGGCAGCTTCGCACGGGGTGATGCCGGTCCGGAGAGTGACATCGACATCCTCGTGACCTTCGAGCCGGAAGCCCGGATTGGCTTGGAATTTGTGGCTCTGCAACAGGAACTGGAGGATATCGCCGGCCGGCCAGTGGATCTCCTGACTCGGAACTCGGTCGAAAACTCGCCTAACAAGTACTTACGGCGCTATGCCCTTCGGCGAACGGAGATCCTCTATGAGCGCACTTGATCCACACGAACGCGATCTGGTCAAGTGTGAGGATATGCGCATTCATACCGAACGCGCACGGCAGTTTCTCGGCTCGTATTCTTTAGCGGAATTTCGAAACGATGCACTGGTGCAGGATGCAGTCATCCGTTGCATCGAGGTAGTCGGCGAGGCAGCACGACTTGTGTCGGTGGAAACTCGTAACTGTGCCCCTTCTAGTCCCTGGTCTCTTGTCATCGGTATGCGAAACGTCCTGGCGCACGATTACGGCGCGGTGGACCTCGACAGGGTCTACACTGTTGTCACGGAACACTTACCTGCGATGATAAAGCATATCCGGGATCTGATTGTCACCTTGGAGAAAGAAGTCGGTTGGCGGGAGAAAATGAAAGACGACCGGTAGAACACGAGTAAACACTTTACAAGACTTACTACGTCGGACCGTCATCAGCCAACTCAGGCAATTTAATAACTCAGATTTCTCGAATTACGAATGCATTCTGATATAGTGTAATCCTTCTATAGCCACAGCTCCCTTTCCAGCACCCGGTAATCCGGCGCCAGCGGGGACAGGCAGAATTTCCTGAACCAGTCCACGAAATCGAGGAGTTCACCGCTACTTTCAGCGAAACCGCGCCATGAAATCTACTTTTTCCAAACTTCTCCTATTCGCCGCCATCCTCGTTTTCGGCCTGATCTATTTTCTGAACCATGAGCGGCCTAAGCCTCAGACGAGGTCTGGAGAAGCATCGGACACCCAGCAGTCACAAGCCATCACCGCCGAAAAGGTGACCCAGGGAGAATCCCTGCTCTGGGCCCAGGCCTCCCGGGTCGACCCGAGCTCCGGCGCCAGCCGGCTCGACAGTCTGGAAGCCGATATCACCGCCAGCCGGCGTAACTCGATAGTACGGGCGGCCGAAAAGGTGGCTCCCACCGTAGTCAGTGTCAACGTGCTGCAGACCCAGGTGGTACAGACCCCGGTCCGGGACTTTTTCGGCTACTTCTACATCCCCCGCAGCCGGACAGTCCAGAACCTCGGCAGCGGCTTCATCATCAATTCGCGCGGCTACATCCTGACCAACGACCACGTCGTACACGGCGCCAGCAAGATTACGGTCAGCACCAGCACGGGCATCAACTACGATGCCGTAATAGTGGGCCTGGACGCCAGCTCGGACGTCGCCGTGCTGAAGATAAATCCCGGGGCGGACAAGCTGCCCGCCAGCCAGCTCGGCGATTCCGACGACCTCTACATCGGCGAATGGGTGATCGCGATCGGCTCGCCTTTCGGCCTGCTGCTGGACGATCCCCAACCCACGGTGACCGTGGGCGTGATCAGCGCGGTGGGACGGGACATGGTTCGGGACCAGGAGAGCGGCGGCAAGGTTTACGCCAACATGATCCAGACCGATGCGGCGATCAACCCCGGCAACAGCGGCGGCCCGCTGGTCAATGCGCTGGGCGAGGTGATCGGGATCAATACTTTCATTTTCAGCCCCAGCGGCGGATCGATTGGCATGGGCTTCGCCATACCGATCAACCGGGCTGTGCGGATCGCCGAGGAGCTGATCCGGGGCGGCAAGGTGCGCCATCCGTGGCTGGGGATCAGCGTTCAGGACGTGACTGCCGACCTGCTGACCGGACTCGGCTTCGGCCGGGGGGAACACCCCCACGGCGTGCTCGTCTCCGGAGTGCAGGAGCTGTCCCCGGCGGCCCGGACCGGCAGGATCAGGCCGGGCGACTTGATCACCGGGATCAACGGCAAGCCGTTGCGCTCGCAGGACGACTGGACCGGGGAGATGATCGACGTGCGGGTGGGCAATAACGTACAGCTCACGGTCAAGCGGCCGGCCGCCGGGTTCGAGGTGTCGATCGTGCCGCTGGAGCTGCCGACCGAAATTCTCCCCCGGCTCGACACCGGGCTCGGCTTCTCCCTGATCGACCTCACCGCGGAGGTGCGCAGCCAGCTCGAAGCACGCAGCACTTACGGAGCGGTCATGGAGGAAATCACCGACAGCGACCTCGAACAGGAGGGCAGCCTCCTGCGCTACGACATACTCTACCGGATAAACGACACCCGAGTCTCCTCCGCCAGCCAGGCGGTCGACCTGCTGAAGCGGCTGAGCCGCCAGTCTGTGACCGTTTTGTTCCTCGAACGGGGCGGCCGCTCGATCCGCCGCTACCTGACGAGATGAGACGCCTCAAAGCCAGTCCGCTGTCGATTAGAATTGCGATAGCGGCAAGGGGCTTTTATTTTTCGTTTTCCCGGTGCGAAAAAATATTCAACTCAATTTCCAGGAACCACGGTAAATGATTCCGCGCTATACCCTGCCCGAAATGGAGAAGGTCTGGAGCGAGGAAACGAAGTTCGGCCACTGGCTCCGGATCGAAATCCTCGCCTGCGAGGCCCTCGCCCAGCTCGGTAGAATCCCCGCCGAGGCCCTGCAGAACATCCGGAACAAAGCGCGCTTCGAAGTGGCCCGCATCCTCGAGATCGAGGAGGAAGTGAAGCACGACGTGATCGCCTTCCTGAGCAACGTGGCCGAACACATCGGTCCGGACTCGCGCTACGTCCACCTGGGCCTCACCAGCTCGGACCTGCTGGACACCACCCTGGCCCTGCAGATGAAAGAGGCCGGAGAGCTGATTTTGGCCGAACTGGACGGGAAGGTGCTGCCGGCGGTGAAAAAGCGCGCCCTGGAGCACAAGGATACGGTGATGATAGGCCGCAGCCACGGGATCCACGCCGAACCGATCACTTTCGGGCTCAAGCTCGCCCTCTGGTACGACGAGCTGACCCGCCGCCGCGACAACTTCGCCCGGGCCACGGCCGTCGCCGCCACCGGCAAGATTTCCGGCGCCGTGGGCACCTTCGCCCACCTCGATCCGCAGGTGGAAATCTACGTCTGCGAAAAGCTGGGCCTGCGCCCCGCCCTCACCAGTAACCAGATCGTCCAGCGGGACATCCACGCCGAATACATGGCCGCCCTGGCTGTACTGGCCGGCTCGATCGAAAAGTTTACCGTGGAGATCCGGCACTTGCAGCGCACGGAGGTGCTGGAAGCGGAAGAATATTTCAGCCAGGGGCAGAAAGGCTCCAGCGCCATGCCGCACAAGCGCAACCCCATCCTCTGCGAAAGGCTTTCCGGCATGGCCCGGCTAGTGCGCGGCAACTGCCTGGCCGCGCTGGAGAACCAGGCGCTCTGGCACGAGCGCGACATCAGCCACAGCAGCGTCGAGCGGGTGATCCTGCCGGACACGACCATGATCGTCTACTACCTGCTGAAGAAGTTCGGCCCGCTGGTGGAGCAGCTTCTGGTCTACCCGGAGAACATGCGCAAAAACCTCGACCGGCTCCACGGCCTGATCCATTCCCAGCGCGTGCTTCTCGCCCTGGCCGAAAAGGGGCTGACCCGCGAGGAGGCCTACCGGGTAGTGCAGCGCAACGCGATGAAAGTCTGGCAGGAAGACCGGGACTTCCTTACCCTGCTGGCCGCCGATCCCGAAGTGACTGTTAGGCTGAGCGTCCGGGAGCTGGGGGAGCTGTTCAGCCTCGAAGTCCATACCCGCAACGTCGATTACATCTTCAGGCGAGTCGGGTTGCTCGACTGAATTCGATAATTCCTGACAATTCGGGTCGGTTGCCGGCCCGGTACTTTTTACGGTAAAACAGAGCGGGGATTTTCTTATGCAAGTTGTCAGAGAGACAGACCTCGGTATCGCAAGCTTGCGCCGCGGCAAGGTCCGCGACTGCTACGACCTGGGAGACAAGCTCCTGCTGGTGGCAACCGACCGGATCAGCGCGTTCGACGTGGTGATGCCGGGCGGAATTCCCTTCAAGGGCAAGGTGCTCAACCAGTTGTCGGCATTCTGGTTCGAGCTGACCGGGGAGATAGTGGAAAACCACGTGATCAGCACCGAGATAGACCAGATCGCAGCGCAGTTTCCAGCACTGAAAGGCCGGGAGGATTCGCTGCGCGGCCGGGTGACCCTGGGCCGGAAAACCGAGCCGGTGACGGTGGAGTGCGTGGTGCGGAGTTATCTGGCCGGCAGCGCCTGGAAGGAGTATATCGATCACGGTACGGTAGCCGGGGCCTGGATGCCCAAGGGCATGGTCCGCTCCCAGAAATTCGACACTCCCCTCTTCACGCCGGCGATCAAGGCGCCGACCGGTCACGACGAGAACATCTCGATCGGGCGGATGAAGCAGATGATCGGCCGTGGGCTGTCCGAACAGATTATCGAGACCTCGTTCAACCTCTTTAACCGCGCCTCCGGATACGCCGCCGGCCGGGGCCTGCTGATCGCAGACACCAAGTTCGAATTCGGCCTGCGGGACGGCCACCTGGTGCTGATCGATGAAATTTTCACTCCTGACAGCAGCCGGTTCTGGCTGGAAGGGGAATACCAGCCCGGCGTGGACCAGAAAGGCTTCGATAAGCAGCCGTTGCGGGACTGGCTGCAGAAGCTGACCGACGAGGGCCGCTGGGACAAGAATCCGCCCGGCCCCGAGCTGCCGCCGGAGGTGGTCCGCTACATGAGTGATCTGTACCTGAAGGCTTTCCGGATGCTTACCGGCCGGGACGTCGCCTGAGCGCAGGACTTTGCCGATGCAGATTGCCAGAGAGGGAATACCGCTCATCCTGATTTTTGTCGGCATGCACGTGCTGCTGGCCATCGGCTCTTTCGTGGCGCCCCAGGCCTCCGGCTGGTTCGGCCTGCGCAACCTGGTCCAGGCCGTGGCCTTCTTCTTCGCCCTGCTGGCGGTATTCAGCCTCTATTTTTTCCGCGACCCGGAAAGGAAAACTCCAGCGGGCAAGGGCCTGATAGTAAGCCCGGCGGATGGCAAAGTGCTGGCGCTGGAGCGGGTGAGCGAGCCGGATTTTATCGGCGGGGAATGCGAGCGGGCGAGCATTTTCATGAACATGTTCGACGTCCACGTCAACCGCTCTCCACTCTCCGGGACGGTCCTGCTGCGGAGCTATCGCCCCGGGAAATTCTTCAACGCCTCGCTCGACAAAGCCAGCCACGGCAACGAGGCGCTCACTCTGGGGATCGAGAGCACCGATGGCGGCGCAAGAATTCTGGTCCGCCAGATCGCGGGCCTGGTGGCCCGCCGGATAGTCTGCCGGGTGTCCGAGGGCGCGGTGGTCGAACGGGGAGGACGGTTCGGGATGATTCGTTTCGGCTCGCGGGTCGAAGTGACCCTGCCGGCCGGGGTATCCTGGAAGGTCAAACCCGGCGACCGGGTCAGGGCCGGGGAAACCGTGATCGCGGAGCTGCCATGAGGGTGCCGAGAAAATCGTATTTCCTGCCCAGCGCTTTTACCGCCGGCAACGTCCTCTGCGGGTTCTTTTCCCTGGTGAGCGCCATGCGGGGCGACCTGCATTTCGCCTGCTGGCTGATCGTGGTGGCCGGGGTGCTGGATTTCGCCGATGGCAAGGTGGCGATGTTCTCCCACAGCGAAAGCCGTTTCGGCATCGAGCTGGATTCGCTGGCGGACATCATCTCGTTCGGGATCGCCCCCGGCGTGATCATGTACCAGTTTTTCCTGCGCGACCGCGGCGAGTGGTCCTGGATGGTGGCCTTCATCTTCGTGCTGTGCGGTGCCCTGCGCCTGGCGAGGTTCAACGTGGAGACCACGGGTGCGAAAAAAACGAAGTTCAAGGGCCTGCCGATTCCGATGGCGGCCGCTTGCCTGATAAGCTTCGTCCCGTTCTGCACCACCGGCTTCTTCCGGACCGTGAGCTTCAACCTCAACTACTCCCGGTTCCTGGTCTTCCTGATCCTGATCCTGGCCGGACTGATGGTGAGTAACGTGGAATATCCGGTCGCGCCGCGGCTGGACCTGCGCACGTTTCGCGGTATCAGCGGCTTCGTCCTCGGCTTCCTCTTCATCTTCGTCATGATCTATTACTGGGACATTCTGCTCTTCCCCTTCAGCTTTCTTTACGTGGCCTGGGGGCTGTTGCGAGCTATCGTGCTGGGAGCGGTCAGCCGCCTGCCGGAAAAGGGATCGAATTCCTGAGATTCCCGCCAGAGCCGGTTTCTACAAATACCTTGCTCATACTCGATAATTCTTCTATCTTATTATTTCTATAATTTTACGCTCAGTTTCGCAATTCCAGGCCCGGGCCGGGCTTGGCCTTGGAGCGCCGGACCCGGCCAGAGATATCCGCCGTGATGAATTCAAATCCCCCATCCCTCGGTTGCTCCAGCGTACAGCTGAAGCAGCCAAAACTACGGGAATATTGCGGTATTTTTGGGGCCTTCAACCTGGCGAATGCCGCAGAACTGACTTACTACGGCCTTTATGCGCTGCAGCATCGCGGCCAGGAGAGCGCGGGGATAGTCTCCACCGATGGCACTCAGCTTCACGTCCACCGCGACAACGGCCTGGTGGTCGACGTTTTCCGCGACCCGGCGGTGCTGAGTTCCCTGACCGGCCGGGTGGCGATCGGCCACAACCGTTATTCCACCACCGGCAGCAGCGCCAAGCAGAACGTCCAGCCGCTAACCAGCAATTTCAAGGACGGCTTTCTGGCGATCGGCCACAATGGAAACCTGGTCAACACGATCCTGCTGCGGCAGGAGCTGGTGGAGGCCGGCGCGATCTTCCAGACTTCCACTGACACTGAGGTTATCCTGCACCTGATCGCCCGGTCGACTTACCGGGACCCGGTGGAGAAGATCGCCGATGCGCTGGGCCAGGTGAAGGGCGCCTACAGCCTGGTGATTCTGATTAACGACCGGCTTTTCGCCGCCCGCGATCCACGGGGCTATCGCCCTCTGTCGTTAGGCAGGCTCGACGACGGCTGGGTAGTCGGCAGCGAAACCTGCGCTTTCGACCTGATCAGCGCCGAGTTTGTCCGGGACGTCGAGCCGGGCGAGATCCTGATGATCGACCAGACCGGGCTGAAAAGCTTCAAGCCTTTCCCGGCCAAGCAGTCTCAGCAATGCGTCTTCGAGCTGATCTACTTCTCGCGGCCCGATTCCAGGGTATTCGGTCAGAGCGTGGACCGTATCCGCCGTCTGTTCGGCCGGGCCCTGGCGCGGGAACACCTCGTTCCCGGGGCGGAGGTGGTGATTTCCGTGCCGGACAGCAGTAACAGCGCGGCGCTCGGCTTTTCCGAGGAGAGCCACATCCCGCTGGAACTGGGGCTGATCCGCAACCACTACGTGGGGCGGACTTTCATCCATCCCAGCCAGTCGATCCGGGACATCAATGCGCGGATCAAGTACAATCCCGTGCGGGAAGTGCTGGCCGGCAAATCGGTGGTGGTGGTGGACGATTCGATCGTGCGCGGCACCACCAGCCGCCGGCTGATGAGGATGATCCGCCAGGCCGGGGCCAGAGAAGTGCACATGCGTATCTCCAGCCCCCCGATCCGTTTTCCCTGCTATTACGGGATCGACATGCCCACCCGCAGCGAGCTGATCGGCAGCAGCCACACTGTGGATGAGATCAAAACCTATCTGGGGGTGGACAGCCTGGGCTACCTGAGCGAAAAAGGCCTCGAAGCCCTGGGTACGCTGGAGGGCAGGGATTTCTGCATGGCCTGTTTCAACGGCCATTACGCAGTGGCCTTCGAAAAAGACTTCCAGAAGACCGTGCACGAGGACATTCAGCCCTCGCTGCTGGGAAACGAGAGTGTCTGAGGACGTTATCCGGCTCGCCGAGCCGCTTGTATTTATCCTGATCCGGGAAGATAATCCGTAAAAAACCTGTATTTTTCGGAGGGACGCAATGAGCGCCAAGTACTTGTACACTTTCGGCGATGGCAAAGCCGAGGGTCAGGCTGGGATGAAGAACCTGCTGGGCGGAAAGGGTGCGAACCTGGCCGAGATGAGCAATCTCGGCATTCCGGTTCCGGCTGGTTTCACGATTACTACGGAAATGTGCACGGTCTATTACCAAATGGACCGCAAATATCCGCCGGAGCTGGACCAGAAGATTCGCGACGCCATAGCGCAGGTGGAAATGATCATGCGCGCCAAGTTCGGTGACCCGGTGAATCCGCTGCTGGTATCGGTGCGTTCCGGCGCGCGGGTCTCCATGCCGGGCATGATGGACACCGTGCTCAACCTGGGCCTCAACGACCAGACCGTCCAGGGTCTGATCAAGCAGAGCGGCAACGAGCGGTTCGGCTGGGACAGCTACCGCCGGTTCGTGCAGATGTACGGCGACGTGGTGCTGGGCCTCAAGCCCGAAAGCAAGGAAGATGAAGACCCCTTCGAAGTGGCGCTTCACGAAAAAAAGAAGAAACTCGGGATCAAGCTCGACACCGAATTTTCCGCCAAGGACCTCAGGGAGCTGGTCCAGGAGTTCAAGGCGCTGATCAAGAAAGGCAAGGGAGTGGAGTTCCCGGAAGACCCCTGGAAACAGCTCTGGGGCGCCATCGAGGCGGTTTTCGGCTCGTGGAACGGAGCCCGCGCCATCAAGTACCGCAAGCTGAACGGCATCCCCGAGGACTGGGGCACCGCGGTCAACGTCCAGGCGATGGTCTACGGCAACATGGGCGAGGATTCGGGTACGGGCGTGGCCTTTACCCGCGACCCCGCCACCGGCAACAACATGTTCTTCGGCGAATACCTGCTCAACGCCCAGGGTGAGGACGTGGTGGCCGGTATCCGCACGCCCGAGCCGGTCAACGAATCCACCAAGAACAATCCCGGCCAGACTACTCTCCAGAAGGCCATGCCCGAGGCTTACAAAACTCTGGAAGAAATTTACCTCAATCTCGAAAAGCACTATAAGGACATGCAGGACATCGAATTCACCATCCAGAAAGGCAAGCTCTGGATGCTGCAGACCCGCAACGGCAAGCGCACAGCGCAGGCCGCGGTCAAGATTGCGGTGGACATGGTCCGAGAGGGACTGATCGACAAGAAGACCGCGGTCAAGCGGATCGTGCCCTCCCAGCTCGACCAGCTCCTGCACCCCACCTTCGACCCCAAGGCTCCCAAGAAGGTGATCGCCAAGGGTCTTCCCGCCTCGCCGGGCGCGGCCGCCGGCCGGGTGGTTTTCAATTCGGACGATGCCGAGGCCTGGGCCAACCGTGGCGAAAAGGTGATCCTGGTGCGAATCGAGACCAGCCCCGAGGATATCGGCGGCATGGACAAGTCCCAGGGCATCCTCACCGCTTTCGGCGGTATGACCAGCCATGCGGCGGTGGTGGCGCGCGGTATGGGCAAGTGCTGCGTGGCCGGCTGCGGCGCGGTAGAGATCAGCTACAAGGACAAGCAGTTCACGGTGGGCGATAAAGCCACAGTCAAGGAAGGCGACTGGATCAGCCTCAACGGCTCCACCGGCGAAGTGATGCTGGGTGCGGTGCCCACGGTCAAGCCCGAACTGAGCGGGGATTTTGGCCAGGTGATGAAATGGGCCGACGAGATCCGCAAGATAGGCGTGCGCACTAACGCCGACACTCCGAAGGACAGCCAGGTGGCGCTGGATTTTGGCGCCGAGGGGATCGGGCTGTGCCGCACCGAACACATGTTCTTCGAGGGCGACCGGATCAAGGCCATGCGGGAGATGATCCTGGCCGATGACACCGAGGGCCGCAAGAAGGCCCTGGCCAAGCTGCTCCCCTACCAGCGCGATGACTTCTACGGAATCTTCAAGGTGATGGCCGGCCGGCCGGTGACTATCCGCCTGCTCGATCCGCCGCTGCACGAGTTCCTGCCGCAGGAGGATGCCAACCAGGCCGAGATGGCCAAAGAGATGAACGTGTCCGTGGAGAAGGTGAAGAACAAGGTGGCCTCGCTGCACGAGCTTAACCCCATGCTCGGCCACCGCGGCTGCCGTCTGGGCGTCACCTACCCGGAGATCACCGAGATGCAGGCCCGGGCCATTTTCGAAGCCGCCTGCCAGCTCAGGAAGAAGGAAAAGATCGACAGCAAGCCCGAGGTGATGATCCCGCTGATCGGCACCGTGGGCGAGATGGTCAACCAGAAGAGCCTGATCGTGGAAACCGCCAAGAAGGTATTCGCGGAGCAGGGAGTGGAGCTACCCTACATGGTCGGGACGATGATCGAGATCCCGCGCGCGGCCCTGGTGGCGGACAAGATCGCCGAGCATGCCGAGTTCTTCTCGTTCGGCACCAACGACCTGACCCAGATGGGTTTCGGCTACAGCCGGGATGACGCCGGCCGGTTCCTGCCCAGCTACGTGGACATGGGCATTCTGCCGGAGGACCCGTTCCAGGTGCTCGACCAGGAAGGTATCGGCCAACTGGTGCAGATCGGTATCGAGCGCGGCCGCAAAACCCGCAAGGATCTCAAGGTCGGGATCTGCGGCGAACACGGCGGCGAGCCCAAGAGCGTGATCTTTTGCCACCGCGTGGGCATGAACTACGTCTCCTGCTCCCCCTACCGCGTACCGATAGCGCGCCTGGCCGCGGCCCACGCCGCAATCGAGGACCAGGAGGGCAAGATAGAACGGGACAAGTAGTTATCGCTTTTCAGATAAGAATGAACTTTAAAGGGGGCCGGACAGTTCCGGCCCCCTTTTTTTTGAATGGTGCAATGATTTATTTTAAATTAAAGGTAAGATTACTCCATCGATTAATTGTAAACTCAAAATGGAAAAATATCTTTCATAATTCTTTTCTTCTGACTTTTATTATGGAACCTGCTTTTTTAGAATCTGGCATTATTGAGTAAGTTGATTTATAATTAAGGGTCAGGTTGAATGCAGTCACTAGTTATATATTCTGATTCATTTCTTATAATTGGTGGTAATCCAGGACCAATTATTCTCTCTCCTTTCTTTTCAAGATCCGCCAAAGTGAGATTGAGTTTTAGAAGAAACTCAAGCGTATCAACTTTACTTCCCATTCCATAAGCTATTTTAACAGCATGATCTAGTTCACTAGTAGTTTCTTTAATGGGATTTGAACCTGGTACATCGAGAGAACGGTATAATTCGCGGAGACACCATTTATTTTTACTCATAATTTCTTTCCTCTTTTTTCTTAGGTTAATAGATGCTTGTGCAACTGATTTGATGTCTTTAGCATTCGTGCATTGAGGCCAAGGGAATGTATTGTAAACAGTTAACGACGTGTACCGTGGATCAGATTTTAAAGAGGAGCACCTTTCAATAAACCACTCCCAGTGAATGGTGGACTGTAATATGCCAAACGAATAATCGTCTTGAAGAATAAAAACCTGTAATGCATCCCCTGGTCGAACTAAATTATGGATAAATTCGAAAATCGGTCTTTTTGTAACCCTAGAACAGGCAATATATCTACTAATATGGTTTAATCTCTCAACTAGTTCTGGGCGATCACGCCAATATTTCCACCAGTGATTCAAATGATTTTGCCACCCCCCGTCCCTTTCCTTAAATTTTTCTTTTTTCGCTTTTCTTTCAATCTCTGGCAGTACTTCGTTTTCTAAATGCTGGAATAAAGGCTTGTATCTCATTGCTTCTACTACAGTATTACAACTATTCAAGTCGATACAATATTTTTTTGGTTTCCCATCTAGAGTTCCAATTAGTTCATCGCCTGTCAAATAAGGGAATATAAACGCCTTATAACCTAATGATTTGAAGTCTTCAGCCCGATTTGCATCTACAATAAAGCCAGCTGTTCATGGTGTTTGGCCTTGATAAAATGTTTTTGGATTTGCATTTGTAATTAAATATTCCGCATCTTCTAAGTCTATCCTCTCAGATAAAGCTGAATTTATGTAATTCAAGTTAAATACTTCTATATTTGAATGTCCTTTTTCACCTTTTTCTCTTATCAGTTT
>JAZDIG010000198.1:0-4820 GCA_043805105.1 Candidatus Glassiibacteriota bacterium
ATTCAACGCCATTACCGGCCTGCACGCCCGCACCGACAGCTTCATCTCCAGCGGTAAGGAAGCCAACGTGGGCCTGATCCGGGTGCCGGACGAACGGGTGACCCGGCTGGCCGAAATCTACCAGCCGAAAAAAACCACCTACGCCGAAATCAGCTTCGTCGACCTGGCTGGAATCGCCGCCACGGCCGGGGGCGGTTTCGACAGCGCCACGCTCAACCTGATGCGCCAGGTGGAAGCTTTCACCCTGGTGGTGCGGGCCTTCGAGGACGAAGCGGTGAGCCATCCGCTGACCCGGATCGATCCGGCGGATGATATCCGGAAAATCGAAGAAGAGATGCAACTGGCAGACCTGATCGTTCTGGAAAAACGGCTGGAGCGGATAGTCAAGGAGGGCAAGCGGGGTTCGGCCGAATTCGTTCTGCTCGAGCGCTGCCGCGAAGTTCTGGAGAAGGGGACTCCCCTGCGGGAGGTGGATTTCGGCACGGAGGAGCTGAAAACTCTGTCCGGCTTTTCCTTCCTTTCCCTGAAGCCGCACCTGGCGCTGATAAATACCGGCGAGGATAACATCGGCGGCGACCCGGCGTTAAAAGATAAGTACGGCAGCCTGATATCTTTCTGCGCCAGGGTGGAGCAGCAGATCACCGAACTGCCCCCCGGGGAGCAGGGCGAATTCCTGGAAGCCCTGGGAATCGAGGAGCCGGCCCGGGACAAGTTCATCCGCGCCGCGTACGGGCTGATGAACCTGATCTCGTTCTTCACGGTCGGCAAGGATGAAGTCAAGGCCTGGACCATCGAGCGGGGCACGCCGGCGGTGAGGGCCGCGGGCAAGGTTCATTCGGACATCGAACGGGGGTTTATCCGCGCCGAGGTGGTGAGCTATGCGGATTTCATCGTCGAGCCCAACATGACCCGGATGAAAGAACTCGGCAGGCTCAGGCTCGAAGGCAAGACCTACGAAGTGGCCGACGGCGACATCATCAATTTCAGGTTCAACGTTTAGCAGTCAGGGACAGCACAACTCAACCGGCGAGGAAACGATGGAAGAAGAAAGCAGAATCTGGATCTGCCAGGTGTGCGGCTACCGTCACGACGGCCCCACTCCTCCGGCGGTGTGTCCCGAGTGCGGCGCACCGAAAGACCGGTTTATTGCGCTGTGATGTCAGGCAGTCTGCGCTGAATACCAATTGTCCTTGTCGTATTGCAGAAAAATGGCAGATTCGCCGGGTATCTTCAAGTCAATTGAATACTGGTATTGTAATCCCGAAGGACAAAGTGATTTAAAAGCATTGCATAGATTAGAGATGAAAACATGGATTCCAGACTTCATAAAAATTTGAGAATTTCACCGGATAGTTTAGCCGAATTCTGCCGGCGGCGCCACATACGCAAGCTTTCCTTTTTCGGCTCGGTCCTGCGGGAGGATTTCAGCCCGCAGAGCGATGTGGACGTGCTGATGGAGTTCGAGCCGGGCTGTACGCCGGGTCTGGAAATCGTGGACGTGGAGGAAGAACTTTCCATTCTGCTCGGAGGCCGCCGCGCGGATCTGGTCAATCCCAGGTATCTCAATGTGCGCATCCGGGATAATGTGCTGGCAAGCGCCGAGGTATTGTATGAAAAGGGATGACGAGCTTTATATCGGCCACTTAAAACAGGAAACTAAGATATCGTTGTCCGAACTTTTATTATGCATATCGTTACGGCTCACCGGCGCGAGACCCGCCACATGTCTCGTGTACGAGTGAAGTCGATTGCTCGACGATCCTATTCAAGATTCGCCTGGATCAATCTTGTGAGTGGTTCAAGGTCACCCTTGTCAGCGGCAAAAAGTGCGTCATAGTAGGCAACAGGGTCTTCGGTGAATGTAGCTTCAAGATACCGACCAAGAAGTTCAAAAGCTTGTTGCTGAAGGAGTGCGCGCGCAACGCGGCCGTTTCCGTCAAGGAACGGATGAATACTGAGGAATCCATGATGAAAAGATGACAAGGCGTAAATACGAACATCTTCTTCGGCGCCTGATACACGAGTGTAGTTAGCCCGCCATTGTGAGGTCAGTTCCTCCAAGAGAGCAGGTGTTCTATCCGGTAGCGGCGGAGTAAAGCGTGCAGTCTCCGGGATTGAACCCGCCTTTCCGATCCAAACGGAGACATTTCTGAACCGTCCGCGATTGGTATGGGGGAGTGTGGTACCGTCGGAAAGAAGTCTGTGTATCCAAAGAACATCCCCAACGCGTAAGTCCGCTGTTGGAAACTGGGTTAGCGGGGGAGGCGGAGACGCCTCGATACTGGATCGCTGAACAAGTAGGTTGCTCGCTATCTCCATCGTTCGCTCGAGCATTAGGTCCATCTTGCGGTGCAAATCGAGAATGTGACCTTCTTGTCGAGTGAGTCTGGTGGTTATATCGTCTTTGAGCGTGCTCCAAAGGCTATATTGTTCTTCCTCGGTCATGGGGATTCTCAAGTACTCAAGGCGGAAGCCATAACCCTTGGGCGAATCCAAAATGGACCGAATTCTTTCCTGGTGGTAGAGCTCGACGGGCACAGGTTCGGCGTGACGACACAACTGAGCCCTCTTACCGGGTGTGATTGGTTGGTTTGTGAAGAAGATGAATCCCTTACTGCTATAGCGAGCCACGCCCTCGTAGTCATGTTGGAACTTCTCTTGAATGTCCGCAAACTCCGATCGTGTCGGAGGGAAATATACCCCCGCGAGCCAGTCCTCCCCGTCACGGGTACACAGGATGTCTTTTCGGCCATCAGGGCCACCAAGAGGAGACTGTGGATCAATGTCAATAAATCCCTCGACTTGGAGCAAGTCCGCACAGAGGCGCTCGGCTTGGGCCTGGCCATATCGCCAATCCCAGAGCGTTGTGTCTGTCGCTGCTCTATTCATATTTCCTCATGTATAACTTTGATTTAATTTATAACCTAACAGCTCCAGCCTTATATTAATCCTCCAGCACTTTCAGCTCCACCTTGCGGAACTCGACCGGGTGGCTTTCGGACTGAAGCGAGATATAGCCCCTGTCCAGCATCAGAGAATGGCCGCCCTCGAGCATACGCCGAGCGTCCTCGTCGGAATCGTCCAACTGCGGCTGGCTATACTCCAGCACCGTATTCCCGTCGATGATGTGCCGGATCGATTTGTTCCCGCGCACCTCCACCTCCACTGTCACCCACTGATTGCCGTGGTAGGTTTTGGAAGTGGAGTTGGTGCAATGCTGGGTCCAGAGCCGGCCGTTCAGCATCACGTTGGTGCCGGGAGTGCAGAGATTGGCCGTGGAGCGTACGTGAGTGCCGTCGCCGCCCAGTAGCTGCACCTCGATACAGACCGGGAATTTCTGCTCCACCCGCATGCTCTCCGGGTTCTGGCAATGAACCATGATCCCGCTGTTGCGGAACGCCCAGCTTTCACCGCCCGGGCACTGTTCGCCCACGAACCGGTATTCCACACGGATCACGTAGTTCGAAAACGGCTGTTCGTAGAAAATGTGACCGAACTTGCCGTCGAAGCGGTCATACTGGTCGTAGGCCACTTTCAGCACCCCGTCCTCCACGCGGAAGGTGTTCCCGTAGTTGTCGCCCAGCTCATGGCCGGTGATCTTCACTTTCCATCCGGACAGGTCTTTCCCGTTGAACAACTGAATCCAATCCGGTTTCCGGCCGGGACTTTCAGCACAGGCAACAGCGGCGGCAACCACGAGCGCGCAAACGACTGCGAATATACTCCTTGACGGTTTCATCTGACTGCCTCTCTCTAACGGGTAAACGGCGAATGGATTGGCTTCCAGGCCTATCAGAGCTTCTCGTAAGTCTCCTTCAGGAGCGCCGCATCCTCCTCCAGGTTGGGGCTTTCGCACACCACGTTCCCCCCTACCTTGAAATCCTTGAGGGCTTTCATCAGTTCCTTATAGCGCAGGTCGCTTTCGGTCAGGATCAGGTGGTTACGCTCCCCTTTGGCCGTGTAGTTGATCCCTGATACGTGCATGTGCAGGTTTTCGAGCGCCCGGCGGCCCAGGGCCTTTTCTATCCACTCCAGCGTGGCGCAGAATTCCGGGTAGCTGTTCTGTTGGCCGCCGGTGCGGGCGTGGTAATGGGAAAAATCGATGCAGGGGTGGATGTTCTCCACCTCCCGGCTCAGCTTCAGCAGCTCATCCAGGCTGCCGAACTGGGTTCCCTTCCCAGTCAGCTCGGGGCTGATCCGTACTTGCCAGCCGGCTTCACGCACCTGGGCGGTAATCCCTGCCAGCGCCTCCTTGATCACACTATAGACAGCCGACGGGTCCTGCTTCATGAAAAAGCCGGCGTGGAAGGTGATGCTTCCGGCTCCCAGCCAGTGGGCGGCCCGAGCCGTGTCGATAATCCGCTTGACCGAGGCCACTTTCTTGTCGGGCTCGGCGGAGTTGAGGTTGATGTAATAAGGGCCGTGGCAGGTAAGAGAGACGCCAAGCTCGGCGGCAAGCCTGCCGTTTTCGCGGGCTTTCTCCTCCTTGATCCTCACCCCCTGGACGAACTCCGCCTCCATGCAGCCCAGACCCAGCTCCCTGATTCTGCGTACGCCGTCGGCGATACTCTTGCCCCTGGCAGAAAGCGGCACCCCGCCGGTGCCGAATAAGAGGTCAGCCATCGTGCTCCTCGCTTTTTGTTCTTTTGCCGGAAACCAGATAGAGGCCGGCCAGGGCAGCGACCATGAGATACCCCAGCGAAAACTGCCAGGCCGCCCCGGGCGCCACCAGGTCGGTGAACTGGCCGGCCCGGATCGTTCCGGAATGGATGAGCCCGAACCAGGCGAACACCGCCGCGGTCAGGCACCAGTAAATCACT